>JAJYDP010000341.1 GCA_021777365.1 Chloroflexota bacterium
ACGAGGTTGATTAGGGCGTCGCCGTTGCGCAGCCCGGTGTGCTCGTAGAGCCAGTGCCCGGCATTGACCACGCGCCAGTCGGCCGGTCGGGCCACCACGTGCGCGTACATCTGGCCCACCACGGTCGCCTCGGGCTCCCGCACCGGCGCCGCGCGCCACAGGGTGGTGGTGAGGCGCGGATCGGTCCGCGCCACGGGATCAGGGCCTCCCTTGTAGCAAGTGACCCGCCGTGCTGACCCCAACGGCGAGTCGTCCAGGCGGACCTGCCAGTACAGCTCGTTGGCCGAGAGGAAGCACACGTTCGTGCCCTCCGCGATGAGCCCCTCCAGCGCGTCGCGCATGCCCCGCGACCAGTACTCGTGATGGCCCTGGAAGACCACCAGCCGGCGGCCGGCGAAGACGTCGGGGTGGCGCACCAGATCGACGTCGGCGGCGTACTCGACGTCGCGGCCCTGGCGCTCGCACCAGCGGATGAACTGGAGCTCCCAGTAGAAGAGGAGTCCCGCGCCCTGGTCGAGCACGTGCGGGCGATCGAAGCTCACCTGGGCCGCCTGCTGCGCCCCCCAGGGCATCGGCACCCCCGAGGAGTTGTAGGTGTAGAGGCTCTTGCCCCCCCAGCAGTTGTAGGCCTGCCAGGTGGTGGCGGCGTTCACCACCAGGACCGGGGCCCGGTCCGCGCGGCTCGCGTCGGTGGGTGGCCGGACCACGAACGGGACGTACCCGACGTCGCCTCCATCGGCCGCCTGCAGCACCGCGAGGTGCATGCCGCTCGTCCAGCTCTTGTCGAGCTCGAGCTCCGTGGCCGCCGGCCAGCCGGCCTCGACGAGACCGAGAGACGAGGGCGGCGGGAGCGGGCCCGCGGGTGCCACGCGCAGGCGCTCCCGGCGCACCAGACGACCACCGGCTCCCCCGTACCAGCCCAGCCGATACCAGGCCACGTCCACCGTGCGGGAGCCGCTCGCGACGTGCAGTGTGGCGCGCTCCCCGGGCGCCACGGACGCCGTCGAGAGGTAGCCTTCGGCGGCCGCGGTGCCGCACGCGCCGGCCCACCAATCCGGCGACCCCGGCCGCGCGTTCTCCCGCTGGGCCGGGTGGTCAGCGCGCCGCGGCACGGTCGGTGGTGCGGCAAAGGGGGCGGGAGCGGGCCGGGGCGCCGCGCGCGTCACCGGCGCGGCCACTGCTGCGGGACGCCTGAGCGCAGCGGCGCCCAGCCACGCCCGCGGCGACGACCCGGCGCAGCCGTCGACTGCCGCCGCTGCGCCGGCCGCCACCGCAGCTCGCAACAGGGCCCGCCGGCTGATCATGGGGCGGTCTCCCCAGCATCATCGCGGCGGCCGGGGCCACGGATGCCGACGGCGCTCCCCTCCGCATATCCGACGGCAACCGCCTGCCCGTCTGTCCACGCCACCGACGCCGCGACCGCGGGGTCCGCGGCATCCGGGACGATCCCTGCCGGGGTCGCGCGATCCTCGTCGCGCTCGGCTTCGTCGTGCCAGGGATCCGGCAGCCGCGTTCGCGTCGCCTGCGGCGGGACCAGCGACAGGGCGAGGAGGGCGCTGGCGTTGAGCCGGCGCAGCCATCCGTGGTGCGCACCACAGGTGGGGCCGCCTGTCAATCCGCCGCAGCGACCCAGGCCGAGCGCGCAGTCATCAGCCGCGCCGGCGCCGTCGATCGCGGCGATCACCTCGCCGAGCGTGGGAATCGGGCGCGGATCGGCATAGCGGTAGGTCAGGCGCCCCGCGCGGCGCGTGAGGTGGACCCACCCCGCCGCCGCGAGCCGGCCGACGACCTCGGCCAGTCGGTCCGCGCGTACGTCGAGCGCCTCCGCAAGCTCCACGACCTCCCAGTCGCGAGCGCGGCGGGAGAGCACCCGCAGAGCCCCGAGGCCCAGCGCGGTCAGCGGGCTGACCGCGGCGTGTGGCATCTCAGATGCTCCGACCGGGGCCGAGGACCCGGCTCAGCGGCGCGCTCATCGCACCCACGCGCAGGCGCTCCCGGCGCACCAGACGACCACCGGCTCCCCCGTACCACCGAGCCGACTCACCGCCGAGCACGGGCTGCGCCGGAGCGCACGGCCTGCCAACCACCCCGCGCTCGACCATTCCCGCATCCACCTCCCGCCCGCGTCGCGCACGTCGCCGGCGCGAGCTGTCGCATAGCGCGGGACCGGAGCCGCCCCCGCCCGGCTCCGGTCACGCGCCCGGTCGGCCTAGTTGTCACCTCCCGTGGTTCCGCCGGGCACCTGGTCCGGCGCGAGGATCGTCGCATCGCCCGGGTACGGCACGGTCCATCCGTGGCTGGTGTACCAGTCGAGGCGGTTGAGCTGCGCCGGGTTGGCCACGTCAGGCGCCGGCGCGGAGCCGCCGAAGTGCTGCTCGGTGCTCCATGCCTGCCACTGCTGATAGAGGGGCCGCAGGGAGGCCGGGACCTGCGCCGCACTGCTCGTGATCCCGAGCGTCAGCGGGATCTTGTTGGGCACCGCGGTGTAGGGCCGGAAGTCCGGCTTGCTGGTGAAGGCATTGAACATGGGCTCCGCGGCCCGGTCCATCTGGTTCATGGGCCGCAGGCCCAGGATCTGCTCGATCGTCTTCACCAGGTTGAGCTGGGTGAAGTACGTGTCGTTGACCGTCCCCTTGTTGGCCCAGGGGCTGATGACCAGCGCCGGGGCCCGGTGGCCATCCACGTGGTCCACGCCGTTCTGGCTGTCGTCCTCCACCACGAAGATCGCGCTGGACTTCCAGAACTGGCTGTGCGAGATGGTGTCGACGATGCGCCCGAGGGCGAGATCGTTGTCCGCGACCTCGGCGACCGGGTAGGGGTCGCCCGCGCTCAGGCCCGCCGTGTGGTCGTCGGGCAGGGCGATGAGGGTGAGGTTGGCGAGCTTGCCGGTCTTCTCGCTCTGCGCGAAGGCCTGCTGCCAGACGTCGACGCGGTACTGGTCGGGGATGTCGAGATCGAAGGTGGGGAACAGCGGATCCACGATCGCGTTGACCGAGAGCAGGTCCGACCAGCTGGTGTACTTGGCCTCGGGGATCGGGAGCGGACCGGTCGCCTTGTGCTCGAGGATCTGGGCGTCCTTGTACCACTGGCTCCAGGTGGGGTAGCCGGTCAGCGGCAGGTTCTGGAAGTTCGCATACTCGCCGAAATCCTGCACCGTCTTGCCGGCCGCCTCGGCGGCGTTCCAGAGGAAGCCGTCGGACTGGTAGGCCAGGGCATCCGCGCCGAGCGCCGGATAGCTGCGCCAGAAGGCGCCGAACTCCTTCTCGAGGTAGTCGTTGGCGTTCGCCTGGAGCAACCAGTTGTGCCCGTCCGCCGAGAGCGTGGACGGATCGTAGAAATTGTCGAAGAGCCCGAACCGGCTGGCCAGGGCATGCGCGTTGGGCGTGTCCGTGGCGCCGAACTGCGCCAGGCTCGGGTCCCCGTTGCCCTTGCTGACGTCGCCGAAGACCTGGTCGTAGGTGCGGTTCTCGCGGTCGATCAGGAACACGTGCTGGATCGTCGAGGGCTGGCCGAGCACGAGCGGGACGGCCACCGGGGCGACCGTGCTGTGCCTGACCGCGGTGGTCGGTCCGAGGTTCTCCCAGCCGTTGTCGAGCGACACGTCATGGGTGTAGGCGCCGAGGCCCGCCAGGGCGTCCGACCAGACGAACTCGGTGAGCGAGCCGGTGTCGTCATAGGTGTTGTAGCCGGTGGCGGGCGTGGTGTCGGGGCCCTTGCTGATGGTGCTCTGGGTCCCCCGAGCGCCGATGCCCTTGTCGTTCGTCACCACGATCTGGCCCGCGGTCGCGTCGGTGGCCAGGGCGACCGGGTACCAGTCGGTGGGCAGCAGGCCGAGGTAGGTCACCGGCGCGGTCGGCCCGCTGTACCCGTAGACCGCGAGGGCGTTGTCCCGCCCGATGCTGACGAGCAGGTGCGTGGCGTCCGGCATCAGGATCGCATTCGGGTCGCTGCCGACGGTAGTGCCGGGGACCGGGTTGGTGTTGACGGTCTGGACGACCGTGTTGGTGGCGGTGTCGATGAGCGACACGCTGTCGGAGTTCGAGTTGGCGACCATGAGGGTGCCGTCCGCGGCCAGGTACAGGGCGCTCGGCTCCAACCCCACGCTGATCTCCTTGGTCTCCGACCCCCTGGTGAGGTCGACCACCGACACCGTGCCGGTGGTGGCCGCTCCGGTGGTCGGGTCCGCGATGATCGGCGTGTTGTCGGAGAGGTTCTCATACGTGTAGCAGTAGGACGGCTGCCCGCACGGTGTGCCGCCCTCGTTGGAGACGTAGGCGTCGCTGCCCACCACGACGACCTGCCGGGGGGCGTTGCCGACGCCGATCTGGTCCACCAGCGTGTTCGTGGCGGTGTCGATCACGCCGAGGGTGTTGGAGCCGTTGAGCGCGACGTAGAGCTTGGCGCCATCAGCGGACAGAGCCATCCCCGAGGGCAGGGCGGCGCCGCCCGGCCCGGTGGTGGGGAGGCTGATGGTCACCGGGTCCGAGACCATGCCGGTGGTGGCATTCACGGTGAACCGCACCACGGCGGTCGCGGTGGGGACCCACAGGCTCGTGCCGTCGGGGGAGTAGAGCGGACCGTCCGCGCCCACGCTCTCGTCCGCGGACAGGTATGGCTTGCCGTTGCCGACGGTCTGGATCACCGTGCCGCTGGCCAGGTCGATGATCGAGAGGAAGCCGGTGAACTCGTGCCAGCTCAGCGCGGCGAGCTTGGTGCCGTCCGGGCTGACGGTGCTCGAGAGCAGCCGGCTGTCGGTGTCCGCCCCCACCACGTACCGGGTGCCGACGGGCGCGATCTGCTGGTTGGTGGGCAGCAGGACGGTGCTGCCGGTCTGGGGTCCCACCGTCGCGGTGCCGAACCCGCCGCTCACGCCGGCGGCGATGGTCGCGCCGCCGAGACCCAGCAGCAGCGCCAGGGCGACGGTGCTGCTGGCGAGCCAGTGCGCGGGTCGATGTCGACGCCCGCCACGTCGCGACGGGGACACGGTCTGATGCTCGAGGATCATCGCAGGATTCCTCCTCGTTCCTGGTGGAAGTAGCGCGCGGATTCGCGGGTGGCGAACCGTCGTCCCGGCTCGCGACGGGGCAGTCGCGGGGGACGGAGGGTTGCGGGGGCCGTGGACCCCGCGGGCGACACGATGCGCCTCCTCGACCAAGTGGTCGGTGGCCTGCCTACGTCATGCGCAGCGTGCGCGGCGTGGGCCTCCGCCCGCCAGCGCCGGCCTGCCCGAACGAGGCTACCCGTGTGGGTAGGCGTCCGTGGCCCCCGGCACCTCTCCGCCCGGGCTCTCGGGTTTCAGCGAGCCGCTCGTGGGGGCCGACGGCTACACCCTCCCGGACGCGCAGCACGACGTGGTCGTGTCGTGCGAACGGGGGCTCCGAAAGGCCTCTCCCCGTTCGTGACGGACGGTCTGACGCCGTCTCGTGGTGGGCTGTTGCGGGTCAATCGCTGACAGAAACGCTGTACTTCAGCGAGAGGAGCGGCCAAGTGTCGGTGGACCCGCCATCGCACCGTCCGGTGGGGCTGCTTGGTCGTGCCCGGGCAGCGGCACGCTTGCTTGATCAGCCTCCGTGGTCTGCACCGCCACCTCATCGGCGGTTGGGACCGGCTCGCTGAAGAGAGCCACGTAAGGGTCGTACCGATAGACGCGGTTCCGCTTGTGGCCGGTGACCTCACCCAGGATGCCCGCTTCCTCGAACTGCTGCACGAGCTTATTCGCAGTGGGCCACGACACTCCCAGGTACTCGCTCGCCACGTTGACATTGATCAGCGGTCGCTCGAACAGGTAGTCGAGCAGCTTCAGCGAGTGGCCGCCCCATGCTTGAACGCTCGCGCGATGTGCTTCGCGCATCCCAACAATCGCCGTCGCGGTGCC
>JAJYDP010000342.1 GCA_021777365.1 Chloroflexota bacterium
GATGCTGGCCCGCACCGACGGCGTGCTCCTGGGGGTGCCGTTCATCGTCGCGTTCCTGGCCGAGCAATGGCCGCGCTGGCGAGGCCGCTCCTCCACCCCCGCCCGGATCGGCTGGATCGCCGCGATCGCCTGCTTCGCGCTCTTCCTGCTGGTCATGGCCCCCTGGTGGATCCGCGACTACTCCTTGTTCGGCTCGATCTCGCCGTCCTCGTCGAGCGGCCGGATCCTCTGGATCCGCAACTACAACGACCTGTTCAGCGTTTCCGACCAGACCACGCCGGCCACGTTCTTCGCCCAGGGCCTGGGGCCACTCCTGGCCAGCCGGATCGGCGGCCTCGGCGCGGCGATCATTGTGCTCGGCACGCAGCCGCTCCTGATAGTGCTGGTGCCGTTCATGCTCATCGGCACCTGGATCCGCCGCCACGACCCGGCCTTCCGACCCTGGCTCGTCTACGGGATCACGTTCCTCGTCTTCAGCGCACTCGTTTTCGCCGTGCACCTGCCGTACGGGATGGCGCTCCACTCGGGGATGGCGCTGGCGCCGCATGCGTACCTGCTCTCGATCGTAGGGATCGGCGCGGCGGTGCAGTGGGTGGCCGTGAGGCGGCCGCACTGGGACGTGGCGCGCGCGACGCGCAACTTCACGGTGATCGCGGTGGGGCTGGTGTGGGTGATTGGCGCGGTGGCCACCGTGCTTCTCGCGGGAGCGTGGCAGCACGAGGCCGACTACCGGACGGCGCTGCTGGCGCAGCACCCGGTGCCCGCCACGGACCGGCTGATGAGCGCCGACCCGGGCGCGTACTGGTATCGCTGGGGGATCACCGGCGTCCCGACCCCGAACGATCCGCTGCCCGTGGTCGAGAAGGCCGCCGCCCTGTACGACGTGCGATGGCTGATCCTGGAGAAGGACCAGCTCGTGGGGTCGCTGCGGCCGGTGCTGGCCGGGACCGCCCACCCGTCGTGGCTCTCGAAACCGCTCGCCGTTGTGCCGGCGTCGCCCGCGGACACTGGCCCGAATGCCGCCCTGCCGCAGGCGGCGCTCTATGCAGTGTGCCTCTCTCCCGGTGACACGCGATGTGGGCCGTAGCCTCTGGACCGACGCACCGCTACGTGAGGTTGGCGGCCTTCGGCGGGCTTGCCTCGCTTACGGTGCTCGGCCTTGCGTTCACCCTGGCCACCGCGGATCCGCGGCTCTTCCCGGTAGATGCGCGTGCCTACTACCAGGCTTGGGAGCATGCGGGCCTCTATGTCCCGGGGGCGGCGCTCGGGCAGGCCACCTACATCTACAGCCCCGCCTTCGCTCAACTGATCAGGCCCCTCACGCTGGTGCCGTGGCCAACGTTCGCCGTGCTCTGGACGGCGCTGGCGACAGTCGTATACGCCTGGCTCCTGTGGCCCCTGGATCTACCTATCCGTCTAGTCGCCCTCGCCTACGTCGCGGTCGCAGCCCTGCCGGTGGGGAACATCGAGTGGCTGCTGGCACTGGTGGCGGTGGCAGCGTTTCAATACCCGGCCACCTGGGCATTCGCCCTGTTGACGAAGGTGACGCCCGGCGTGGGAATCATCTGGTATGCCGCACGGGCGGAATGGCGCGCGTTCGCAACGGCGGTCGGCGCCACCGAAGCGGTAATCATCATCTCCGTTGCGGTCGCACCCTCGCTGTGGATCGGCTGGATTGGCGTCCTCACCGCTCCCCACGAAGCGACAGTGCTCCGGTTGATCCCCGAGCCAGGGCCGCTGGTGCGCACGGCGCTAGCGGTGCCGCTGATCCTCTGGGGAGCACGAACCGAGCGGCGGTGGACAATTCCCGCGGCGATGGTGCTGGCGCAGCCGGATCTCGGATTCAGCACGCTGGGGGTGCTCGCCGCGCTGCCGCGGCTTCAGCGAGCACCCGTGGCCGAGCGCCACCCGTGACCCTGCGCGGGCGCACTCCGTCGATTGCCACCCCTGCTATCCCCGTCGGCCTCTATCTGCTGGCGCTCGCGATCCGGTCGGTGCTCGCCGCCCTGACCCCCGACCCGGCCTACCCGGATCCCGCCTACTACGTGGACATCGCGCGCAACCTCGCCGCAGGAAAGGGGTTCACGGAGAACTTCCTCTGGACGTTCATCGACGTGGGCGGGCGCATCCCGGCGAACCCGCATCTCCCGGTGCCGAGCAACGCGCACTGGGCGCCGCTCGCCTCGATGGTCCAGGTGCCGTTCATCTGGCTCCTCGGCCCCACCCAACTCGCCTCGCTGCTCCCGTTCGTGCTGATCGGCGCGCTGGCCGCGCCGCTGGGCTGGGCGATCGCGCGTGACGCGGGCGCTCGGCCGCTGGTCCAGGTGGGAGCGGGGATCCTTGGCGCAGTCCCCGGCCTGACCACGGTCTTCATGGCGCAGCCGGACAACTTCGCGCTGACCATGGTGCTGGGCGGAACCGCGCTCTGGCTCACCTCGCGGGGACTGCGCGGGCACCTGCGCTCGTTCGTGGCCGCCGGGTTCCTGATCGGGCTGGCGACGCTGGCGCGGACCGATGGGGCCCTGCTGGCGGCCGCCCCGGCCGCGGCCTTCGCCTGGGACCGCTGGCGGGCGTGGCGGAGGCGCGCTGCTCCGGTGATCCCGTTCGTCGCCGCCGTCGGATGCGCCGTCGCATACCTCGTCGTTGTCGGCCCGTGGTGGGTCCGCCAGGTCGAGGTCTTCGGCAGCATCTCGCCATCGACCGGCTACGGGATCCTCTGGCTCCGCTCCTTCGCCGAACTCGACAGCGTCACCGCCCCGCGCACGCTTTCCGCGTTCCTCGGGCAGCCGCTCGGGGCCCTGGTCGGCAGCCGCGTCATGGGGTTCGTGGCCGCCATCGGGATCTACCTCACGCTCGTGTGCGCGATCTACCTCGCGCCGTTCGCGGCGATCGGCTGGTGGCGCAGGCGCCGCTCGACCGAGACCGGGCCCTGGCTGGTTGCGACGATCGTGCTGCTCCTCTTCTCCGGGCTCCTCTTCGCGATCCACGTCCCGAACGGGATGTTCCTCCACGCCAGCGTCTCGCTGGCGCCGGTCACCTACTGGCTGGCGATGGAGGGGATCGTGGCCGTCGCGGGCTGGGCCGCGGCCCGCCGGCGGTCGTGGGAACCCGCCCGCCTGGCCCGGCTGCTCGCCGTGGGCGTGCTCGCGCTGGTGATGGCCGGATCCGGGCTCGCGGCGGCGACGGTCCGTGCCGGCTGGGAGTCGACGCTCTCGGAGCGGGCGCAGCTGACGACGGCGATCGACCACCTCGCCGCCCCCGGCGACCTGCTCATGTCCATCGACTCGGCGACATTCGAATACCTCACGGGGCACGGCGGGATCGTGATCCCGAACGACCCGCTCCCGGTGATCGAGCAGGCGGCCCGCGCGTACCACGTGCGGTGGCTGATCCTCGAGCGGAACGGCGCGGTGCCGGCGCTGGCACCGCTGCTGTCGGGCGCCGCACCGCCGGCCTGGCTGGGACCCGCGGCCTTCGTGCTGCCGGGGGCACCGTCGGGGGCGCCGTCGGTGGAGGCCGTCATCTACCCCGTCTGCTTCGACCAGGCGCTGCCCGGCTGCGCCTCGGGCGGAGCGGCAATGGTGGCCGCGCCGTGAGCCGCCGCGAGGCCTGGCTGAGCGCGGCGGTCGTCTTCGTCGCCGCCCTGGCGGTCCGGGCGGTGGCCGCGCTGCAGATCCCCTACCCGGTCCCGGAGGACACCGCCTACTACGTGGCGGTCGCGCGAAACCTGCTCGACGGGCACGGCCTCGTCAGCCTCGCGCTGTGGAGCTACCAGACGCCACCCCTCGTGGTGCCGCGGGCGGCGTTCGAGGTCTGGCTCCCGCTGGCGACGTTCCTGGACGCCGTCCCGATGGCGATCCTGGGCGCCACCTTCCGCGCGGCCCAGGTCTCGGCGGTGCTCGTCGGGGCGATCGTGCCGGTGCTGGCATGGCGCCTGGCGGCCGACGTCGCGGAGGAGCGCCGCCTCCCGGCGGGGCGTGCCCGCACGCTTGCGCTCGGGACCGGCCTCGTGGCCGCGGCCTACGGGCCCCTCGTCGTGCACGGCGCGCTCCCCGACTCGACGATGCCCTTCACGGCGCTCGCGCTGGCCGCGGTGCTGCTGATGGAGCGGATCCTGCGTGAACCGGCGAGAGGCCATGGCGGCGCGCAGGTGGTCGGCTCGGTGCGCGACGCACGGCTCCTTGCCTTGGGGGTCGTGCTCGGGCTCGCAGCGCTTGCCCGCAACGAGGCGCTCTGGATCGCGCTCACCTGGGCGCTGCTGGCGTGGTTCGGCGCCGGGCGGCCGAACGCAGGTCGGCTCGACCGGTCGGCACGCCTGCGCCTCATCGTGATCCCGGCCGTCATCTCCATCGCGATCTACGTTCCCTGGCTCGTGCGCGACTGGCTCGCCTTCGGCACCCCCCTGCCGGGGCAGACGCTGGCCAACGCGCTGTCGGTGACGGGGTTCGACATCTTCGCCTGGCAGGACAAGCCCACCCTGGCGCGCTACCTAGCCCAGGGGATGGGAGGCCTGGCCGGCGCCCGGGTGACCGGGTTCGAGCACAACCTCGTGGACGTGCTGCTGATCCCGGCCATCCCGGCCGGGCCGATCGGCCTCGTGGCGCTGCCCTGGCAGGGCCGCGGCCGGGCACTGCGGCCGCTCCTGGTCCTCTCGGTGATCACGTTCACGGCCACCACGCTCTTCTTCCCGGTGGCCACCACGTGGGGCACCTTCCTCCACGCCGCCGGGCCGGTCCAGGTGCTGCTGCTGATCGCGTGCCTCCTCGCGCTCGACGGTCTGATCGCCCGCGCCGGCAGGTGGCGCCACTGGACGCGCCCGGTCGCCTGGCTCGGACCGGCCCTGGTGCTGGCCACCGCCGTACCAGTCACGGCGATCTCGGTGGCGGCCATCGCGGGCGTGGGGCGCGACGCGCAGGCCCGATACACGGCCCTCGCGGAGCAACTGACGGCCGACGGGTTGCCGCCCCGCCAGGCCGCGCCGATCATCGCGGACTTCCCGATCTGGACGGCGTGGAGCATGCAGGTCCCCACGCTCGGACTGCCGGACGAATCGCCGGCGAGCGTCCTGGACCTGGCCCGCCACTTCGGCGCCCACGTCCTGGTGGTCACCGACACGCACGGGATCTGGCCGGACGTCCTGGCGCAGGGCGGCCCCGACGCGTCCTGCTTCGTCCCGCTCGACCTTGGCGCCGCGGCCGTGCCCGGTGCCGTGACAGGACCCGTCGGATCGGCCGCCGACACCCCCGCGACGACTGCCCCGGCGCCCACCACCGGCCCGCTCGCCGGCACCCGCGCATACCGGATCGCCTGCGGCCCCTGAGCGAACCCTATACTCCCGTCCGATGGACGGCGCGGCGGGTCCCGGGGGCGCACGTCTCGACCAGCTGTACGCGGAAGCGACGCAGCTGGTCAGCTACGCCACGAACCAGCTGCGCGCCATCGCGACCCGGTACCGCGAGGCCTACGCCGGCGCCCTCGCGACCCTCCGGCTCCAGCGCGAGGAGCTCGACGCGCTCGACGCGACCGCGCCGGCCGCCACGCCCGGCCACGAGGCGCGACGGGCGACCCTCCAGCGGGCGATCGACGCCACCACGGCCGAGCTCGGCGACCGCCAGGTGGAGCAGGCGAAGATCGAGCTCGTCGTCGCCCACCTCGAGCGTGCCTGGCTCTTCCTCCAGCACGGCGACAGCAGCCTCGTCGGCGACGGGTCGGTGGCCGACTCCTCCACCGACCTTCGGATGCGGATCATCGAGGCCCAGGAGTCGGAGCGCCAGCGCCTCGCGCAGGAGGTCCACGACGGCCCCGCGCAGGCCCTGACCAACGCGATCTTCCAAGTCGAGTTCATCGAGCGGATGCTCGAGCG
>JAJYDP010000343.1 GCA_021777365.1 Chloroflexota bacterium
TCGCTCGTGCGCACCAGGACGGCGACGTTCTCGACACGTAGCCAGCGGCACTCGAACCCCCCGACCGGCGGGCCACCTCCGGAACTGACGATGCCGAGCAGACCGTCCTCGAGCGCCCCGGCGGCGCCCGACGGGATGGGCACGGCGCGGGCGAGCGCGTCCGGCGAGGGGGCGATCGCGACCAGCGAGAAGGTCGGGATGTACGGCGACGGCGCCGGCACGACGTACTCGCGGGCAGCCGCGATGAGCGACCCGCAATCGGCGCCGTAGACGCCGTTCCCTTCCGGCACGAGAGTCGCGTCCGGCGCCACACCGTGCAGCGCGACGGACACGGCCGCGATGCTGAGCGGGCGCGGAGCTGTGGCGTCGTCGCCGGTCCATAGGACCGCCTCGACCACCATCGCCCGGGCGCATATCGTCTGCTGCGCGCCGCACTGCCCGGCGCGTGGGTCGTGGACATGGACCCGCAGGATCGCCGGACCACTCTCGAGGTGACTCACGTCGGCGAAATGGAACGTCAGCTCGCCCTGCGCGACGAGGTCACCGTTCGTGTCGCCCGCGACGTCGCTGAACGCCGGCTGTCCGCACAGCGCCAGCCAGAGGTCAGCAGGCGCGGTCTCCGCAGGGCAGGAGTAGAAGATCCCGGGAATGAACGTGACCCATCCCCCCAGGAGGAACGGGGTGGCATCCGTGGCCGCCCGCTCGTGGTCGAGGGCGGCGACACCACGAAACACCGGCTGATCGGCGAACAGGCGCGGCAGGCCGTCGGGGTAGCGGCCGCCTGCAGGCGACGGCGACGCGATCGGCCTGACGGCGCGGACGGGCGGCGTGCCCGTCGCGCCCGGCGCAGCGCAGCCGAGCAGGCCCGCGGCCACGAGCGGCGCCATCAACGCCCAGGAGATGCGGCGGGGCCTCATGCCGACCAGACGAGCCGCGGGCCGCGATGGTTCCCGACACTGCGGATTGGCGGTCAGTCGGGCACGCATACCAAGGCTGGCCGGGCCCCGCGAGGCAGGCGTCGGGCGTGCGGGTCAGCGCGTCTGCGCCTGCCCGAACCAGGTCGTGGACCCGTCGGTGAGAAGCACGCCGCCGGGCAGCACGACGAGCTCGCCGCCCGCCTGGAACACCGCGAGCGGCGTGCCGAGTTCGGCGAGCCGGGTCCAGGACCCGCCGTCGGTCGACGTCCAGACGCCCGGGTCGCTGCCGCCTCGATAGGCGGCGACGCGGGTGCCGTCGGCGCCGAGATCGCCGTCGGGCTCGGTGCCCAGACAGACCTCGGGGGCACAGGTGCCAAGCGGCGGATAGCCCGCCAGCGTCTGCCAGGACCGGCCGTCGGCGGAGCGCCACCACAGGGTCGTGCCCGGCAACCCGTAGTCGGAGCCCGTGGCGAGGAAGCCGCCGCTCCCCTGGAGCAGTCCCTCGACCACCGCCACGCGGTCGGCGGCGGGCAGCGGCGTGCTCGTCCAGGTGCGCCCGTCACGGGAAGTGAGCGCGAGGCTGCCGGTGATCGAGCCGCCGGCCGGCCAGACGCGGCCCGCGGCGACGAACCCGGTCGCGCTGGCGTGCACGTCCCAGAGGAGTGTGTCGGCCGGCAGGGCGGCAGGCGGCAGCAGCGACCAGGTGACACCGTCGGGCGAGGTCGCCACGCGGGCCGTCAGGTCGGCCCCGCCCGAGACCGGCGCGAACGCGACGATCAGGCCGCCGACCCCGCCCGCGAGCGAGACGTGCGGTTCGCCGTCGGTCGGCAGCGGCAGGTCCGGCCCCGCGTGGGCGCTCCAGGCCAGGCCATCGGAGGAGGTCCACGACGTGATCGGGCCGTACAGGCTGCCGCACATCGAGGGCGGGCACGCCGCGGTGCCGCCGGCAGCGGTGAGCGCCACGAGCTGGCCTCCGGCCGCCGCGAGGCCGAGCACGAGGGAGTGGGTACCGAACACGGAGCCGAGGGGTTGCCAGTCGGCCCCGTCGCTCGAGCCCCACAACGGCGTCCACCAGCCGCTCGGGCCCGGCTGGTCGAGGCCGACGGCCAGGAAGCCCTTGCTCCAGCGCACGACCGAGCGCACCTGCGCGAGCGGATCAGCGGCCGCCAGGCGTGTCCAGCGGATGGCGGTCCAGGGAACGTCGGCCGCCGGCGGGAGAGGCGTCGTGAAGGCCCCCAGCGAGGCGGGGAGCGCGAACGAGACCCCGGGCGATGGACCCGCCGGAGCCGTGGGCTGGTAGGGGGCGGGCGACGCCGGGGTGGGCAGGGGCGGCACGACGTTCCGGGCGTCGGGGGCCACCGCCCGGATGCTCGCCGCCATCGTGGCGAGATCATCGAGGACGCCGTCGCGCTCGAAGCGCGCCAGATCGCGGTACGTGCCGCTGCCCTGCAGCTCGAGCGTGAAGGGCTGGCCGTCGCCGATCGCGTAGGCGACGACCTCGAGCACGGGGGCTGGCTTGCCGGCCAGCGCGGTGATGACGTAGATCTTCGCGCTCGGCAGGGTTCGCACGAGCTGGAACTGCCAGTCGTCGCGCGCCCACATCTGCTCGATCCCCGCCGTCCAACCCGCGAGCGTCGGGTATTGCTGGAAGAGGGCCCACTGGGCGATCGTGCCGCTGGAGCCCGCCGCCTCCCCGGCGAGCTTCAGGTTGACGACCGAGAGGACGATCCCCTGCACCTGCGTGCCCTCGAAGCCCGGGGCGACGTAGCCGCGGCCCATCGGCAGGCCCGATGCGCCGGACGTCCAGTTCGCCGGGCGCAGCATGCGGTAGCCGTAGAGCCCGTCGGTCTGCTCGACGAAGCCGCTGACGAGCGAGCTGCGGGGGGTGGGCAGCGCGGCCCCGGGCCCCACGGCCGGCCGGACGAGGACCGCGACGAGTGCGGCCGCGGCGAGGAGCACCACCGTGGCTGCGGCCGCGAGGAGGCGGGGCTGCCAGCGCCCGCGACGCCGGGCGGGCCGCAGGGGGACGGCCGCCACGGCGGCGCGCAACTCGGGCGGGACATCGCGGGGCGCCAGGGCCTCGAGCACCGCGTGTAGGTCGCGCTCGAACCGCTCGTCGCTCATCGCAGGCTCCCCCCGCCGGTGCGCGCGGCGGCGTCGTAGGCGGCATGCAGCAGATCGAGGGCGGCATGCAGGCGGGACTTCACCGTGCCCGGCCGCTCACCGGTGCGCGCCGCGACCTCCTCGAGCGAAAGGCCCGCGCCGTAGTGCAGCACTACGACCATTCGCTGCTCGGCGCTGAGCTCTGCGAGCGACCGGCGCAGGGCGTCGCGCTCGAGGAGGCGCGGCAGGCCGTCGGGTGCCGGCAGCTCGGGCAGGTCGTCCATGGGCAGCGTGCGCACCCGTCGGCGCCGTCGCAGCCGGTCACGACAGCCGTTCACGAGGATTCGCCCGAACCAGGCCTCGAAGCGCTCGGGGTCCCGCAGGTCGGCGAAGCGGTCCCAGGCACGCAGGGCGGCATCCTGCACCGCGTCCTGCGCCTCGCCCTCGCTGCCCAGGAGGAGCGCCGCCAGGCGGTACGAGGGGGCCAGGGTGCGGTCCGTCAGGCGGGCGAACGCGGCCGCCCGCTCGGCCTCGCTGCGGCCCCCGCCGTCCTCCAGGTCCGCCACCATCGCCTCCCTGCCGACCATACACGTCCAGACGACGGCCGGGCCCGGATCGTTCGATCTTCGTTGGGCAGGACACGCCCTCAGCGGCCCGAACCTCGGGCGCATCACCCGGGCGCGATCGCAGGTGAGCCCCGTGCCGGGGTGGGGCCTCAGGCGAGCCCGGCGCTCCGGGAGCGTCGCACGGCGGTACGCAGGATCCACGCCCAGGCGAGCCCGAGGGGGAGCACCGACCCGATGGCGATCGTCAGGTAGGCCCCGGCAAAGATTGCGGCCTTCTCGAGCGCGATGCCGTCATCGCCGACGGGTCCCGACAGCAGCGGCGTGAGGCCGCGAGCCAGAACGAAGACCCACGCAGTCGCGACGACGCCGATCGCGGCGCTGGCGAGCACCGCCGGCGCGACGAGCGAGTCCTCGGTCCCGGGGCCGAGTGCCGCCCCCAGGACCAGAGCGAGGACGACCAGCCCACACGGGACGAGCTGGCCCCAGGGGCCGACCGGGAGCATCAATCCCACGATCTCGCGGAAGGTCGGGAAGAGCGCCCCGAGCGGGGTCGACGATGCGCCGATCGCCGCGATCGAGAGCACGGCGACCCACCCTGCCAGCACCGCGCCACCTGTCCGCCATCGCATCGTCGGTGCCGTCGGGCCACTGTGCCCGTTCACGACGTCCGGCGGTGCGTCGGACCGGAGCGGACCGAAGTGGGCGGCCAGGCGACCGGCATGGCCGCACCCTCGCGGAGGGACGCGTTGCTGACGACGGCGTAGAGGAGCACGACGAAGCCGGCCAGGCAGGCCAGCGCCCCGAGCCATGCCCAGGCGCCACGGCTCACGCTCACCACGGCGCCGCCGGCGATGAGCCAGACCGCCAGGAGCAGCCACGCCGCGACGGGCCGGCGGCGGGGGTCGCGTTCCCACAGGAGCGCGCCGACGAACCCGAGGAGGCAGCCGACGACGAAGAGGCCGGCCCAGGCATCCCCGAGACCCGGCATGGCCTGCACGGTGGGGCGGACGAGGGCGGCGGTCGCGAACATGCCCGCGACGAGCGCGCCTGTCGAGATGCCGTAGGCGAACGCCCACAGGAGTGCGCGGCGAGGGTCGGACGTGCGATGGCCGACGTATCCACCGGCCGCCGCGCCGAGGGCCGGGCTGCACACCGCCAGGAGGAGGGTGCCGTCGAGCGCCAGTGGCACGGACGATGCGGCGACACTGAGCGCGACCAGCGCGAGGCCCGTTACGCCGATCAGCAGGCTGATCGCCCGCCGCGCGTCCATGGTCGAATGCCACCACGTCTGGAACATCGGGCCAGGTCCTCCCGGATCGCCGGACGGCACCATGGTGCGCTCAGCCCTGGCCGTTTGTCGAGGGGCTGCCGGGTAGGGTTCAGCGTGCCTCCACGCGCGAGCGGACTCCCTTCGGATCGAGCACCACCCAGCAGCAGGTCCACCGCGCTGGTCATTCCGGAGGACCACCGCGAGCCCTGGTCGGGGTTCAGGCGGGCGAAGGCGGTTCGGACGGTGTCGCGCGTCCCCGCCGACCGGATCTCGTCGGGCGCCGCGATGGAGCCGGCCGCCTCGAGGTCGACCAGCCGCAGGACCCGACAATGGCGCAGCCGGTCGCAGCAGACGTTGACGAGAATCCGGTCGAACCAGCCGTCGAACGCCGCGGGATCGCGCAGCGTCCCTGCGCGGGCCCATGCCGACAGGATCGCCTCGTGGGTCGCGTCCTCCGCTTCCACGCGGTCGCCGAGGACGAGCGCGGCCAGGCGATAGCTCGACGCGAGCCGCCGCTCGATGCGGTCGGCCAGGTCCGCTCGATCGAGCCCGCCAGGATGCGCCAGCTGCACCGGCCGGGCGGGCGCCGGCTCGACGACCGAGGATGCCGCAGGCGGCGAGGGAGGGCGCGCGATCGCCCGAGGCGTTCGGTCCGGCGTCGGACGCTCGATCACCTGCGCCCCCACCTCGGCCCCTCGCTGCCCCGGGACGAGGTGTCCTTCATCGGTCCAGACGTGCGAAGCGCCCGTGAGGTTCAACGTCGGGATCACGGCGCGATGGCGGTCAGGGCGTCGGAGGGACGACCGCGGGGAGAGAGACAGAAGACGTTGCCGAGCAGCCGCCGCCGCTCGCCGTGACCGCGACCCGCGCCGTGCCAGGATCGGCCGGGCGGAAGCTGAACTTCGCGGTACCTCCACCGGCGAGCTCGAAGCTCGTGACGGGAGAGGTCGATGCGCCCGGCGTC
>JAJYDP010000344.1 GCA_021777365.1 Chloroflexota bacterium
CCCGTCGTGCTGCCGCCCGTCGTGCTGCCGCCCGTCGTGCTGCCGCCCGTCGTGCTGCCGCCCGTCGTGCTGCCGCCCGTCGTGCTGCCGCCCGTCGTGCTGCCACCCGTCGTGCTGCCACCCGTCGTGCTGCCACCCGTCGTGCTGCCACCCGTCGTGCTGCCACCCGTCGTGCTGCCGGGGCAGCCTGCGAGGCCGAGGCAAGAGAGGCTCAGAGTCAGCGCCACCCATCGGACGATCGATCCAGTGCCGTACATTGAGAGCCTCCTCGGTGCGGTGCCATCCTCGATGGGTGCAGTCCGATCGAAACCACGCAAGCTCGATGCCACCCGCGAGCGCTGCGCGTCTGGCCGGAACAGCCCCATCGGGAGGCCCGCCGCGGCTGAACTGTGGGCTCCACTCCACATCTTCTGGGGGGCGGAGCCCCCGAGCGATCCTCGCGTGGCCGCTCGCGACGTCTCCCGCCAGCCCGACGGCGGCGCTGGCCCTCGACGCCATCGCCGCTGGCCGCCTCGCTCGGGTGGCCAGGCGGTGCGCCGAGCGTCCAAACCGCCTCGTCGCGCTCGCCGGGCGTCTCGCCGGCGTCTCTGGGCGACCTCGCGATGCCCGTGAGGCGGCGAGCGAGCGTCGTTCACCGCCAAGGAGGAGCCTCGTGGCGGCGAACCTGCGTCCGTCATGGGTTCGCCACGCTCGCATGGCGGCGCGCGAAGCCGCGGAAGCGCCAGACGAGGCTTCAGTGGCGCCTTGGAAGTCTCGAGTGGCGCTGGGCGAAGCAGGCGCGGCGCCAAACATGGATCGCGTGGCGCTCTGTGTGGTCAGCGCGCCGCCATGAATGGATCGCGTGGCGCTCTGCGATGCCAGCTCGGCGCCATGCATGGATCGCGTGGCGCTCGGTGGGCGTTCGTCGCCGCCATGATGGGATCGCGTGGTGCCCTGCGGGCGTTCGTCGCCGCCATGCGTCGCTCGAATGGCGGTCCTGCGGCGCTCCTGCCGGCCTCGCGAGCGTTCCGCTCAGCTTCGCCTGCTGCGGAGAGCGCCAATGCCACGCCCGCCGGGAGCAGTGGGGAACCGGCCGTCTCACTCGAACGGCCCCGCGTCGCCGATTCCGCCGTCCGTGCAGCTCGGCCCTTCCTGGAAGCCGCTGCCGCAGCCGCAGCTGAAGGCGCCCTGCGCGGTGTGGCCGCTGCCGTCGCACGGGTCGCTCGTGCCCGCGGGATCGACGGTCAGCAGCACGGTCTGGTTCGCGAGGCCGGCCGAGGCCCAGTCGCAGCTCACGGTCTCGCAGGCCCCGGGCCCCAGGGGGGAGGCGGTCTGGCTCGTGCATCCGGGCGCCCCGCCGTCGGGCGGACCGATGGCCACGGGGATCCCGGCCGCCACGCCGCCGGCCCCGCGGTCGCAGACGCTGGCGGACAGCGTCGCCGAGCCGCCGTCGCAGCTCGCGCCCAGGAAGCGGACCGTGAGGTCGGCGGCGGCCAGCGGCGTCAGGTTGCCCTGCACCTGCTCGCGGAAGTTGTTCAGGCCGGGCAGCTGCCAGTTGTTCTGGACCGCGGCGGCCGCGGGGATCGTGCCGGTGCCGTTCACGTTCGTGACCGAGTAGGCGTGCTGGTTCCAGATGCCGCGGCTGTCGACCCAGCGATTCTGCGCGTCGGCGTAGACCCGCACGCCGGGGTAGGCGCCGCCGTGGACGGCGCGGCAGGTATTGCCCGACGCCGGGGCGCCGGCCGCGGGCGGCGGCGCGCAGACGAAGCCCTCCGCGGGGCAGCCGCCCGGAGTCCCACAGCAGTCGTCGTCGCGGGTGCAGCGGCAGAGGCCGCCCGCGCAGGTCGCCGCCGCGCTCGGGCAGTCGGCGGCGGTCTTGCAGTGCAGCCCGTTGAACGTCTTGTCGACGGGCCGCCCCAGCGGGTCCGGGCTGGTCGAGCCGCTGCAGTCGACGCCGCAGTTCTGGTTCGAGATGACGATCAGCTGGGAGCTGTAGTTGCCGAGCACGTCCGCCACCACCGGGTTCTCGTACCAGGTGCAGCTGCTGTGCCACTGGCTGTACACGACGTCGCCGGTCTTGCCGTCGTAGACGCGGGCGAAGCACTCGTCGGCGTAGATGCCGTCGACCGTCCCCGAGCCCGTGAAGTCGAACAGCGAGGAGCCGGTGACGTTGGACGAGTGGTCCTGTGAGGGCTCCGTCCAGAGCACCCCGGGCGCCGCGCAGTCCGCCGGGAGCGCGCCTCCGTCTGCGGGCACGCAGTGGAAGCTGAAGACGGTGTAGCTGTCCGAGCCGGCTGCGGCGATGTCCGGCTGGCCGTCGCCGTTGAAGTCCCCGACGGTCGGGGGGCCGCCGCCCACCGAGCCGGGGAGCGCGTACGGCCCGAAGACGATCCGGCCGTCGATGGTCTGCACGCGCACCGTGCCCGAGGAGACCACGGCCACCTGCGGGTAGCCCGGGTCGCTCTGCCCCGGCGCCGGGAACGAGCCGAAGCGCGCGACCGCGGTGAAGCCGTCGGCCAGCGGAGCCGCGGGGCGGAAGTACGGAGCCACGATCCAGTCGCTGGTCGCAGCGTCGTACGTGTAGATCTCGGCCCCGGTGACCAGCTCCGGCCCGCCGTCGAGGTCGACGTTGGCGAGGACCGGGATCTGCCCGGCGCTGTAGCTCAGCATCCCCAGCCGCTTGCCCAGGACCCGGCCGTCGTGGTCGTGGATGACGCCGCCGTAGAGGATCTCGGGCAACCCGTCCCCGTTGACATCCGCGATGGAGGGGCCGGCCCACTCGCAGCCTCCGGCGTTCAGCGTCGACGGGCTGCCGTTGGCCTCGGTGCTGTGCCAGAGCGTGACCCAGGCAGTGGTCGCGGCATCGTAATGGAACGCGACCAGCCCCCCGCCCACCGCGGCCGCCACGATCTCCGGCTTGCCGTCGCCGTCGAGGTCGCCGAGGGCGGGCGTCGACGAGCCGATGACGTGCTGGTCTGGCGCATCGAGCGTCGCGACGATCGTGCAGCTGCGCGGGTCGAGCAGCCGAATGAGGCCGTATGTCGTCGCCGTGCCCACGCACTCGTCCGTGCTGCCGCCCAGGCTGTTCTGCGTGGGGAACACGATGAGCGGGCCGCCGTCGCCGATCTGGAAGTCCGCGACCAGGGCCGTCGTGATGACCTGGTAGTTCTCCGGGTCCGGCGTGACCAGGTAGCCGCCATCGCCGAGCGCGGGCGGCCAGGCGCAGCGGATGGAGGGGGAGAAGTGCGGCGGCTGGGCCGGGTGAGTGCACGACGGGTCGAAGCCGCCGTCGGGCCACGGCGCGCAGCCGCCGTCCAGGCAGAGGCTGTCGGACTGGCAATCGGAGCTCTGGTGGCACCTCGCGCCGCAGACCGAGCCCGTGCAGACCTCTCCGGTCGGGCAGCAGGTCGAGCCGCAGCTCACCGTGCCCGTGACGCCGTTGCACTGATGATCGACCCCGTCGCAGATGGCCTGGGTCGGCGAGTACGACGGCCCGTAGGCCGATGGCGGGCAGCCCCAGGCGTCGTCGACGCAGACGGACCGGCTACCGGCGCAGACGCCCTCCTGCAGCGGGCAGAGCGGCGCGTTGCCGGCGCAGCCACCGCCATCCGGAGAGCCGTTCAGGCCTCCGTCGGCCGCTCCGCCATCGTGGAGGCCGCCATCGGCCAAGCCGCCCCTCGACCCACAGGAGCAAGAGGCCGCGAGGGCCGGCAGGAGCAGCAGGGTGAGCGCGACCACCGGTCTCATGACGAGCCAGTATACGCCCCAGCACCGCTCCTCTGGCGCCGCGCGGCACGACTTGCGCCGGACCCCAACGGCTTCTCGCCGGTTCGCGCCGTCAGGGGCACTGGTGGCCGTTGTCCGCGCACAGCGTGCCGCCGGGCGCCTGGCCGCAGCAGTCGGCGTCCTTGGCGCAGGAGCCGCCGGTGGGGACGCAGCAGCTCCCGAGGTCGGGTCCGCCCCGGCAGACGTCCCCGGAGACGCAATCGGCATCGTAGACGCAGCTGTTGCCGGTGGCCTGGCACGCGCACTGGCCCCCGCAGCCATTCGCGATCGTGGAGCAGTCGCTCGCCTTCTCGCACACCGCGCCGCAGTCGTGCACGCAGGCCTGGGACGTCGGGTCGCACTCGTCACCTTGGCAGCACTCGGCGCTCTGCGTGCAGGCCTGCCCGACCGCCGCGCACTGACAGCTTCCGTTCATGCACTGGCCGCTGCAGCACTCGGCCGGACCGACGCAGGCGTGGCCTGCCTGGACGCAGCAGGAGAAGGGATAGGTGAATTCGCTGCACGTGAGGGGGGCGCAGCAGCGGTTGCTGCTGCAATCGGCGCCCTGTCCGGCGCAGACGCCGGGCTGCGAAGGGTAGGCCGGGTCGCTGCCGCCGCCGCTGCTGCTGTTGCTGCTGCTGTTGCTGTTGCTGTTGCTGCCGCCCAAGCCTCCACCCAGCGGCGCGAGGGAGCCGCTCGTGACGCAGTAGGGCCCCAGCTCCGAGGGCACGGTGGCGGCGGGGCAGCCGCCGTCGGGGAGCGGCGCGATGTGGAAGCCCGACAGCCCGTAGCAGCCGGCGGCGGCGAGCAGGCCGATCGCGGCGGTGTGAGCCCTCCAGCCGTTCACCAGGTCAACCCCGCGGTCGCGACGCATGCCAGAAACGCGAGCGCCCCGCCGAAGGCGAGCCCCGCCCCCAGATTCCCGCGGTTCGCCGCGGCCTGGGCCTGATCGACCGGCAGCGGGACCGTCGCGCTTCCCGCCTCCGCCCCGTAGAAGCTGCCCAGGTCGACGAGGCCGACCACCGTCGCCGCGGCGGCGACGGCCGCGCCGGCGAGCAGGACGATTCCCAGGGCGTGCGAGCGGCCGCCCGGGGAGGCGAGGCGGGCCTCCGTCGAAAGCTCTGGCGGGGGCGCGGTCACGGCCTCAGGAGGCGCAGGCCCGAAGCCGCGATCGGCTGGATTCGCCGTGCCGGCGAGGACCGCTCCCGCGCTGGGCGAGGCGGGCGGCGCCAGGGCGACCTCGCCACCCGAAGGCGGCCCGGCCGTCGCGGCGGCCGCCGGGTAGAGCTCGGCGACCTCGGCGCCGAGGGCGGCCACGAGGCCCGCCTCGTCGGCGACGCTCCGCGACGACTCCCGGAGCACGCGGGTCGAGCGGACGTCGATGCGGCGCAGCGCGAGGAAGTAGACGCCGCCGAGCCGCGTCAGGGTCCCGGTCACGACCTCGCGCACGCCGAGGGCGCCGCCCAGCTCCACGAGGCAGCCCGTGTCCTGGCAGCCGAGCTTGTTCCGCTGATCCTGGAACGCGACGAGCGTTCGGATGTCCGCCGCGCCGACCACCTCCTTCGCGCCGAGGGCCGCGCGCACGGCGACCACCGCCGCGTCGGAGATCGCGCGCGTCAGGTCGGCCGAGGCGCCATGTTCGGCCGATAGGTCGAGGACCGCGACCCGCGGCGCACCGGCGGCGGAGAGGGCCAGCAGTGCGAGCACGCCGAGCATCGCCGGCGAGAGTACGAGAGTGCCGCGCGAATCGCCAGGCCCGTGAGGCGGTGATCCGAGCGCCATCGAACGACCGCTCGGTTCGCGGGGGGCCGTTCTCGCCCCTCGCCTGGGGGGGGGCGGCCCGGCTCCTAGTTGATCTGGGCGCGGGTCGGCAGCTCTTGTTCCCCGCTCTCGTCGGCGCCGAGCGGGAGGCCGGGGCGCGGGGCGGGGCGGGAGTCGGGCGGGTAGGACGGGCGGCCGTGGTGGAGGTTCTCGAGCGTCCGCCGGAAGCTCCGCGCCACCGCGGTGAGATCGCGCAGCGTGAGGTCGCAGTCGTCGAGCTGGCCGTCGGCGAAGGCGCTGTC
>JAJYDP010000345.1 GCA_021777365.1 Chloroflexota bacterium
TGGCCGACGCCGAGATGGAGGCCCTGTACCTGGAGCGCGACGCCTTCCACGGAGACTGGAACTACACGCTCATCCCGCGCGAGCGGCTACCACTGTCCGAGGCTGTTGTTTCCTGACGGGCCCTTAGGCGCTGGCCGGGGAGCTGTACCCCGTGATCCGTCGCGACAAGGGCGGCGCGCAGGCGCTCTTGGACCTCGCGGCGGGTCTTCGACAACAGGCTGTGACTCCGGCCATCCGCACCGTGATAGCGAGCCTCCCAGCGCCCGTCCGGGCGCTGTCGGATCGAGCCCTCGTGGGCGCCTCGCCTAGCCATCTCGCGGTCCTCCTCTCGGCATGGGGCGGCCGTTCGAAAACCACCCGGCTCGTCGGCGTCCCATCAGGAACCGTCCTCCTTGTTCTGACGCGATCCCGCCCGTCTGCGCTCTTGGTAGTAGCCGGGGTTCTTGTCTCGCCATCGCCTGGCTGCTTCGCGCTGTGGGAGCCCACGCGCTCGGCAGGTCGGGCAGTAGTTGGCGCGAGGCGCGCCGAAGCTCCCAGACGGTGGTCGACGGTGCGGAACATACGCCGTCCCACATCCCGAACAGATCGCGAAGCCGGCCTTCCCGCCCACCGCGAGCAGCAGCTCCAAGACCAGCCCACCGAAGAGCGTCGTGACCCCCAGCGTCACCACAGGCTCGTCCTGCCCAGGTCCGCCCCACGCGATCGCTGGGCGCACCGCCCCGAGCGCCAGCCACGCACCCACCACGGCCGCGAGCGCCTCCCGCTGACCCGCGAGAGTCGTTGGGCTGACCGGGATCCAGGGCACGACGGGTAGCCCGGGGAAGTCCATGGCGCTCGCGCACGGCGTGTCGCCGATGGCATCGTCTGGACCGAGGGGCAGCTCGATAATGCCCGCGAGCGGTTCCCACGCGGCACGTTCGACGACCTGGTCCCGCCGAAGATGGCCCGCGATCGTGTTGACGGCGGCGATCTCGGCGATGACCCGACGCCACATCCGGAGGGGCTCCCGAAGGATACCGGGTGCGTGGCGGTAGCCGATCCAAGGCGCGACCTGCTCGCCGACCCAGGGGAGGTTGGGGAAGACCATGCCGGCCGGACCTCGATCACTGGGCTGGAGACCGAGCATCCCGTACTTGTGGACGTAGTCGAGGATCGCCCCGTCGCTCGGATCGGCGGCGAGGCCGAGGAAGTCGTCAAGCACGGCCTGCCGTGGTTCGACGACCCCCACGATGGGGCCCTCGCCGACCAGGTAGTCGTCATCGAGCACGACCTGGTGGCTCTCCACCTCGTGACCGTTGATCACCAGGCCCATCTTCACCTGCGGGGCTCCGTGGGCCACGGTGCCGTCGGCGAACACGGTCACGCCTGAGGCGTCGGCCTTCACCAGGCGGACGCGGTACGGGAGCGCCCACCCCGAGCTCGCCACCCGATCGCCGATCGGCGAGAGATCCGCGTCATACCTGAGAAACTCGTCTGTCATTATGCTCGCATCATATCTCAGCCTTGCCTCTCCCGTCCACCGTGGACCGCAGGCGCCCGGGAACAGCCCGGGACGACAAGGAGGCCAGGCTAATGAACGACGTGCGGAACGGTACTGGAGCGCTGCTCCTGCGAGCAGAAGAGGTGGCCCACCTCCTCGGGATCGGCCGATCGAAGGTCTACGAGCTCATCGCGGCTGGCGAGCTCCCCGTCGTGAGGGTCGGCCGGAGTCTGCGGGTCAACCGGCTCGCGCTTGAGCGATGGATCGAGGACCGCACCCGTGGAGGTGCGGCCGAAGTGGAAGACCGGGGCCGATAGCGTGCGTGCCAGGGCACAGCCGGACCGGCGTGACGACGACCGTGATCTGGTCGTCGTCCAGCGCGCAGATCTGGAAGCCGCCTTGGACGAGATCACCATCGCCTACGAGAACGCGGTGGCGGCTGCGGACGACGGCCTCATCGACTTCCAGCCGTTCGATGGGCTGCCCGAGGCCATCCGGATCCTCGACGCGGTCCTCGCCGAGGAGGCGCTGTGGTGACGAGACCGACGGCCGCGGAGCAGCTCATCGCGATCGGCCGGGAGGCACCGCTCTTCCACGCGCCCGATGCCACGGCCTACGCGACGATACCGGTCGGCGACCACCAGGAGACGTGGGCCGTGCGTTCCTCCGGCTTCAAGTCATGGCTGGCCGGCACGCTCTGGCGCCGCAACGGCCAGGTCGTCCGCGCCCAGGTCCTGCAGGACGTGCTCACCACGCTGGAGGCGGTGGCCCGTTTCGAGGGGCCCGAGCAAGCCGTGTTCGTGCGGCTCGCGATCACCAAGGGCGCGATCTACCTCGACCTCGGCGACGAGGCGTGGCGGGCCGTCGAGGTGACCGCCAAGGGCTGGCAGATCGTGGTCCATCCCCCGGTCCGTTTCCGCCGGCCCAAGGGCCTCGCCCGGATCCCCGAACCGGTCCACGGCGGCCACCTGGACGCCCTGCGGTCCTTCCTGAACCTGGAGGGCGACGACGACCGCTGGGTCCTCATCGTGGGCTTCCTGGTGGGCATGCTGCGCAACGGGCCGTACCCGGTGCTGGTGCTGGGTGGCGAACAAGGTTCGGCGAAGACCACCGCCAGCCGCATGCTCCGCGCGCTCGTCGACCCTGCTACGAGCCCCGATCGGGCGGCGCCACGCGATGAGCGAGACCTCGCGATCGCGGCCACCAACGCACACGTCGTGGCCTACGACAACCTGAGCCACCTGTCCGATTGGCTCAGCGACGCCCTGGCGAGGCTCGCCACCGGCGCCGGGTTCGGCACGCGACAGCTCTACCTCGACGATGAGGAGAAGCTCTTCTACTCCGCCCGACCCGTCATCATCAACGGCATCGGCGAGCTGGCCGTGCGTTCTGACCTCCTCGACCGGGGTCTGCTCGTCACGCTGCCGCCCATTCCGAAGACCAAGCGGCGGCTCGAGTCGGAGTTGTGGCCGGCGTACGAGGCAGCCCGTCCCGCCATCCTGGGCGGCCTGCTTGATGCTGTCAGCACGGCGATGCGCCGTTATCCGACCGTGCGCCCGCCGCGTCTGCCGCGGATGGCCGACCTCGCGACCTGGATCACCGCCGCCGAGCCGGCGCTCGGCTGGGAGTCGGGCACGTTCCTCGCCGCGTACGACCGCAACCGCCTGGACGCCCACGACCTCGCCCTCGACGCCGCGAGCATCACCGCTTCCCTCAAGGACCTGGTGAAGTCCGCCGACTGGCAAGGTACCGCGACGGCACTCCTGGCAAAGCTCACGTCGATGGCCGGCGAGACCGTCACCCGGCGGAAGGACTGGCCCGCTGCGCCCAACGTCCTGTCGGGCCAGTTGAAGCGCCTCGCCCCTGACTTCCGTGCGATCGGCATCGAGATCGACTGCGACGCCCGCGAGCCGGGCACCGGGGTGCGGTCGATCAGCATCCGGAGAATCGGCCCGCAGGAGACCGTCACGATCGTCACACCCGTCACGAACACCGATGCTCCGGAGAATCCCGCAGACGACCGTGACGATCGTGACGATGATCTACATCGCGAATCGCATGGGGCGGGCTCCGGGATCGGCGACTCCCCGGCGCTGGTGCCAGACCCAGAGGACTATGCCGATGCCGCCCAGGTCGCCGCCGCCTGGGGCGTCGACATCGAGAGCGACTATCCGCGGTCCGCCTGGCAGCCCGAGGCCGAGGACGGGGCGTCATCATGAACGGGACCGCTCAGGGTCTCGGCCGCCCTCTCCGCGTCGCCCTGTACGCCCGCGTCTCGACCCGCGACAAAGATCAGGACCCCGAACTCCAGCTCGACGCTCTGCGCGCCTACGTTGCCGCCCGGGGCTGGCTGGCCACGGAGTACGTCGACCAGGCCGCGGCCGGAGATCTCGCCCATCGCACCGCGTGGGCACGCCTGCTGGCCGACGCTGCCCAGCGGAAGGTCGACCTGGTCCTGGTGTGGAAGCTCGACCGCGCCTTCCGCTCGACGCTGCATGCGCTGGCCACGTTGCGGGATCTGGAGCATGCCGGCGTGGGCTTCGCCTCCCTCACCCAGCCCGAGCTCGATACCACCAGCGCCACCGGCCGCCTGGTCTTCACCATCTTGGCCGCGGTCGCCGAGATGGAGCGCGAACTGATCGCCGATCGGGTGAAGGAGGGGATGCGCCACGCCGCCCGACAGGGCAAGCGCATCGGCCGACCGCCGGTCACGGCGCGGCCCGCCTTCGCCCGACGCTGGCCGGCCGTTCGGGCGGAGGTGGTCGCCGGACACCTGTCCCGTCGCCAGGCCGCGCGTCGGCTGGGCATCGGGACCGCGACCCTGGCCCGGCTCCTGGCCTCGGACACGTCGGAGGGCATGGCACATGGCCATGACTGACACCCCGGCCAACCCGACCGATATCCGCATCTGCGGGCAGCTGGCCGCGGGACCGCTCCCGACGGCCGCACTTGCCACCCAGCTCGGCATCCCCGAACGGACCGCCCGGCATCGCCTGGTTCGCCTGCGGCAAGCCGGGGTCGTGGTCACCGATTCCGACCGACGGCACCGCCTTGCCGCGCCCGTACCTGCCGCGGCTGTCGCGGGACCCTTGCCGCCCGTTGCCGCGCCCGCTGGAGACCTTGCCGCGCCCGTACCGGCCGCCCCTATCGCGGGAGCCTTGCCGGCCCGTGATAGCACCGCGACCACCGCGCCCATCGCGGGAGGCCTGCCGCCCCGTGATCCCTCCGCCGTAGACCTCGCCGCCTCCGTGATGAGGCCCGACCACCCGGACCACGACGGGGCATCCCCACGGCAGGACACCGGATGGAGAACGGCCGTGGTCCACGCCGCGATCGCGGTCGGGATTGCCGTGGCCGCGGGCATCGCCATCGTGGTCGCGATCCGTGGGGTGGCACCGCCATCACCACCGCCAGCATCACCAGCCCCACCGCGACCGCTGGGGTTCGGCTGTCCGGGCGACCCGTGGGGAGGGATGCCGTGGTAGCCCGGAGACGACCGGAACCAAGCGGGCCGACACCGCCACCCATCGCGAGCCCGAACAGGAAGGAGCAGGCACCATGACCCGTACCCAGTCGCGTCGACCGCCCGCCGGTCGCGCCCGGCTCTATCGGATGCGCGCCCAGCAGGCCCTGGCCGCCATCCCGGCAGGCAGCATCAGCGTGCTGCTGACCGACCCGGCCTACACCAGCGTCAACCGGCGCGGGGGCAGCGGGGCGCACCTGCAGCACTGGTTCGCAGGTGGCCTCTCCTGGGTCGAGATCGGCCGGCTCCTGGCGCTCACCCGGCGCAAGCTACGCCCGGACGGGCTGGCCTTCGTGATGGTCAATGGTGAGGGGCTCCACGACGCCCTGGGGGCCCTCCAGCGGGCCGGCTTCGCCCGCGTCCGAACCGTCACCTGGGATCGCATGTACCCCGGGTTGGGAGGCGGCTTGCGCCACCAGACCGAGTTCATCCTCGTCGGCCTGCTGCCCGGGTCGAGGACGCTCTCTGGCGTCGATCTCGTCGCGGTGCCGGCGGTCGGCCCGGGCACGACCGGCCGCTATCCGACGCAGAAACCTGATCAACTCGGGCGTGAGCTGGCGGGCATGGCGGGCATCGGCCGGGGTGACGTGGTGCTCGATCCCTTCGTGGGCAGTGGGGCGCTCTTGGTCGGGGCGAGGGAACGGGGTGCCACGGTGCTCGGCTGCGACATCGCGCCCTTGGCCAGAGCTAAGGGCCCGTCAGGAAACAACAGCCTCGGACAGTGGTAGCCGCTCGCGCGGGATGAGCGTGTAGTTCCAGTCTCCGTGGAAGGCGTCGCGCTCCAGGTACAGGGCCTCCATC
>JAJYDP010000346.1 GCA_021777365.1 Chloroflexota bacterium
CGGCGGACCGGGTGCGGGCCTACTTTGCGGGACGGCGGGCAGCCCCAGTGGCGGCGCCCGATCCCACCGCCTGAGCCTGGGCCATGGCGCTGCCCGCTGGGCCCGCGCATAGGCCACGAACACGACAAGGAGCCCAACGATGTCCACCATCACGGTGCTGCGCGAGCAGCCACCCGACTACGCCGAGCTCAGTCACCGGATCGCAGGCGCCGTCAACCTGACCAAGGCGCCGGTCGCGGTCAAGCTCTTTGACGATCCCCACGCGGTCCCCGAGGGCCTGCCCCGGCCCGCCAGCGCCATGTACTACTGCGCCGCGGTCGGGCTTGCCATGGGGGGCGAGACGATCCTGATGCAGGCCGACGACCACGGCTGTCAGCGGGGCGCCTACATGCTGGGCGTCAAGGAGGCTCCCGCGGCGGTCACCAACGGGGTGCCCTACGCCAAGTCGCACATGGTCGGCAGCCCCCGCGCGGGCAAGCGACTGATCGAGCAGGCGCCGAAGCTCCGGGTCGGCTCGACCGCGGCGATCCTGCTGACACCGCTCGCGCAGACCCCCGTGGATCCCGACGTGGTCCTCTTCGCGGCCACTCCCCACCAGGCGCTGCAACTGCTCAACGCCACCAGCTACGAGACCGGGGTAGAGATCCCGCTCCGTTTCCAGATCCTCACCTCCTTCTGCGCGTACGCCACCGTGCTGCCGTTCCAGAGCGGCCGCCCGGAGGCGACGATCCCCCAGGAGCAGGCGCGCAAGCGGGCCGAGTTCACCAACGAGGAGATGCTCGTCGGGATCCCGGCCGAGATGCTGCAGCGGGTGGCCGACGTGATCGTCGGGATCTGCTGCGTGGCGCCCGCGCCGGAGGTGTAGGTCCATGCAACCTCCCATCAGCCCGGGCGTGACGGCCCCCGTCCGGCCGGACACCTCAAGGAGCCCCTCCGTGACCGCCCCCCTCCACGCCCAGCCCCAGGTGCTCTCGGTCGTTGCCAGCCAGGTCGATGCTCTCATGGCCACCGTGCACGCGCGTTCGTGGGGCGCGACCTGGGCCATCACCGGGACCCAGCCGGTGGATGCGCCCAAGCCGACCGAGGCGCTGATCGGCGCCCTGGCGGCCTGCATGATCTCGGGCATCCAGCGCGAGAGCGCGGCGGCCGGCCTGCGCATCGACGCCGTCGAGGTGACGGCGCAGGCCACCCGCTTCGGGGGTCCGGACGGCCCCCGCCTGGGCGACTTCCGGGTCGAGGTGACCGTCACCAGCCCGGAACCCGAGGCGGCCTTGCGCCCACTGCTCGACGCACTTCAGTTCAACGGCACGGTGACCAACACCCTGCAGCTGGGCCAGCCCATCACGATCGAATCCCGCGTGGTGCGGGCCGCCTGATGCGGCTCCCTCCGCGCCCACCGGACATCCCGGCCATGGTCCCGGGATGAGGAGGCTCTCCGATGTTCCAGAAGATCCTGTGGGCGACTGATTTCTCGGCCCCCGCCCGGGATGCCGGCGGCAAGGTGCTCGAGTGCGCCCAGTGCTCACATCGCCCCATCGACGTGCTGACCGTGGTCACGCCGGACGACCTGCCGCCCTTCCTGCTCGACGTGCCCGATCCGTTCATCGCCGAGGAGGCGGTGCACGAGGCCGAGCGGCGGCTGGAGGTCGAGCACGAGGCCCGGGTCCGGCACGAGCTCGAGTCCGAGACCCAGTTCCTGCGCGATGCCGGCATCGAGACGACCCTGCACGTACGGGTCGGGTCCCCGGGAGACGAGATCCTCGCCGCCGCCCAGGAGCTCGGAAGCGACCTGATCGCGATGGGCTCGCACGGCAAGCGCTCGCTGGAGGAGCTGCTGATGGGCAGCACCGTGGAGCAGGTGACCAAGCGCGCCGGCTGCCCGGTCCTCGTCGTGCGCTGATGGCGTCAGCCACAGAGACCGTCGCGGGACCGGCGGCCCGCGGTATGGCAGCCGCGACCGCGACCGCGCTCGGAGGCGGGGAGGGCTCCCGCTCCCGCGTGGTGCCCAGTATTGCCCAGCTCTTCGCCACGTTCTTCGCGATCGGCCTGACCTCGTTCGGCATGGCCATCCTGCAGAACATCCGCTCGGTGCCGGTCCGGCGTGGCTGGATCGGGCGCGAGGAGATCGACGAGGGGCTGGGGCTCGTGCAGCTCTACCCCGGCGCGATCATGGTCGACCTGGTCGCCTACATCGGCTACCGGATCCACCGCGTGGCCGGCGCCGTGGCGGCCACCGCGGGGTTCGTCACGCCGGCGCTCGTGCTGATGCTCGGGCTCTCCTGGGTGTATGCCACGTATGGGTCCGCGCCCGGGGTCGCCGGGCTGGTGGTTGGCCTGGACGCCATCGTGGTCGGCGTGGTGGCGAGCGTGGCGATCGACTTCGCCCTCCAGCACGCCCGCGGCACGCTGCCGGCGCTGCTGGCGCTGGCCGGGTTCGCGGTGGCCGTGAGTGGCGTCGGCCTGCTCTGGGCAGTCCTGGGCGGGCTGGCCATCGGAGCGGTCGCGATCCGACCGGGCCGCGGCGGCGCGGTGGCGCCGGGCAGGGCATCCGCCCCCGTGCGGGCCGAGGAGGCGCTCTCGTGGCGCCGGCTGGCGCTGGCCCTCGTGCCGGGCGTCATCGTGGTGGCGGCCGCGGCGGTCGCGACCGTCTCGAGCGGGGTCCTGTCCACGCTCTTCCTCGACATGACCCGGATCGGGACGGTCGCGTTCGGCAACGGGTCCACGATCCTGCCGGTGCTGCAGCAGGACGTGGTCGACACCCGGCACTGGCTGGGCCTGCCGGAGTTCGGGGTGGCGATCGGGTTCGGGCAGGTCACACCGGGCCCCTTCCTGATCAGCGCGGCGTTCGTCGGCTATCGCGTGGCCGGGCTGTGGGGTGGCGTGCTCGCCGCGATCGCGATCTTTGCCCCCAGCGTCGCGATGACCACGGTCGCGGCCGAGCTCTACCCGTGGCTGCGGCGCTGGGCCTGGGTCAAGGGGGCGGTGGCCGGCGTCATGGCCGTCTTCGTCGGCCTGCTGGCCAGCGTGGCCCTCTCGCTCGGACGGCCCCTTCTGCCGCTGCCGGCGGCGCTCGTGCTGCTCGCCGCGGCATTCGTCGCGGTGCGCGTCGCGCGCTGGAACCTGCTCGCGGTGTTCGGGGCCGGACTGGCCGCCTGGGCCGCCTACCTCGCGCTCGGCGGTGCCTGGCGCTGATTGACACGCCCGGCAGCGGGCATGTCCCATCCGAGGGAGTTGACATCATGACCCAGTCGCCCATCTCATCCGAGGACAAGTTCAGCAAGCCGTGGCACGGCATTCCCCGCAGCGAGATCCCCTGGTTCCCCACCGTCGATCCCGACGTCTGCATCGGGTGCGGGAGCTGCGTGGTCAGCTGTTCGAGGGGCGTCTACCGCTTCGACTTCGACCGCAAGAAGAGCGTCGTGGCCGACCCGATGCACTGCATGGTCGGCTGCCGCACCTGCGCCTCCACCTGCCCGGCCAATGCGATCAGCTTCCCGCCTGCCCAGGTCGTCCTCGACCTGGAGCTTCGGCCGGAGGTCCGCCACTCGATCGAGGACGAGCTGCTGGCACGGCGTGAGCAGATCGCCCTCATCGACGTGCTGCCTCACCCGGACCGGATGATCCAGCTCGAAATCCAGGAGATCCGCCAGGTGGGCAGCGCCACCCGCCTCTTCCTGTTGAAGCCGCACCGGCCCGAGGACTGCATGTGCGAGTTCGCGCCGGGCCAGTACGTCGAGATCTGGGTGCCCGGCACCGACTGGATGTCGCGGGCCTACTCCATCGGCAACGCGCCCAGCGCCGACGGTTCGGTGGAGCTGCAGATCAAGAAGCTCGAGGGGGGGCGCCTGTCTGGCTGGGCCTTCGAGCAGGCCAAGGTCGGGGATGTTGTCACCGCGCGCGGGCCACTGGGCGCGTTCACCATGCGCTCGACGCCCGACCGGCCGCTCGTCTTCGTCGCGCGCGGCACGGGGTTCGCCCCTATGAAGGCGCTCATCGAGCAGCAGCTGGCGATGTTCCCGCAGCGCCAGATGCATCTCTTCTGGGGTGCGACTTCCTCGGACGATCTCTACGACCTGGATGCGATCGCGGGCTGGCTGCAGACGGACCACAACCTGCGGGTCACCCTCGTGGCGCGCACGTTCGGCGACGACTTTGTGGCGCCCGCCGGGGCCACGACAGTCGTCGGTCGCCTGTCCGATGCAGTGCGCGCCTCCGGCCTCGATCTCTCCGGGTATGACGCCTACGTCGCCGGCCCGCGCGTCACGGTCGCGGACAGCATCGCGTCCCTGCAGGCGCGTGAAGTGGCGAACGAGCGGATCTTCGCCGACTCGTACGGGGTGTGAAGTTCAGGACCGGCGTCCCGGGGCCTCAGGCTCGTCCGGAAACGGTGCGTGCATCAGATCGCCCTGCCCACCCCCGCGTCCGTAGTACTCGAGGACTGGTCTGGGCCCGGGGACTGAGGGCGAGGGCGGCGGCTCAGCGCTTGTGACGGGCGGGGCGATGCCGGCAAGGTCGTCGGATCGGACGGGGGCGCGGGTGAGCTCCCGCCCGGTGGCAGCCCGCAGCGCGTTGACCACCGCGACCGTGGCCGCGATGGTGGGCACCTCGCCGACCCCCTTGGCGCCGTAGGGCACCCCCGGCTCCGCGTGCTCCACCAGCTCGGAGACGATCGGCGGCGCGTCGAGGACCGTGGGAATGAGGTAATCGGTGAAGGAGGCGTTGCGCATGAGCCCCTCCTTCAGCTGGACCTCTTCCATCAGCGCGTGGCCCATGCCGATGACGAGACCACCCTCGACCTGGCCTTCCAGGCCCTGCGGGTTGATCGCCCGCCCCACGTCCTCGACGGCCGCCAGCTGGACCACGCGGGCCAGGCCGAGCTGCACATCCACGTCCACCACGGCCCGCTCGGCGACGAAGGCGAAGAACGGATGAGCGTCGCCCTGGCCGCGCTCGTCGAGCGGCTGCGTGGGACGGTGGTGGAAGACCCGTGTCGCGACGATCGGCTGATCGAGGAACTCCTCCACGCGGGCCACGGCGACGCCATCGGCCAGCACCTGCCCCTCCTGCAGCGACAGGTGCGCGTCGCGCAGGTCATGCGCGGCCCGCACCCGATCGAACAGCTCCTCGCGGACAGTCGTGCAGGTGAGTTGAACGGCGCCGCTCGACATGACGGTCTGCCTCGACGCCGAGCTCGAGCCGGCGGAGCCGACGCCCGTATCGGCCTCGTGGAGTGCCACCGCGTGCACCCCAAGCTCGGTGCGTGCGACCTGCACCAGCACCGTGGCCAGCCCCTGGCCCGAGTCGACCGCAGCGCTGTGCACTTCGACGAGCGGTCCCTCGGCTCCGGCCGACAAGGTCACCCTCGCCTCGCAGGAGTCGTCGAACCCTTCGCTGTAGCCGATGTTCTTGAACCCCAGCGCGTATCCGACCCCTCTCCGAAGCCCCTCGCCATGGGTGACGTTGCCCAGGCCCCCCGCAGCGAGCTCGCGGTCCGGACGACCGGCTCCTCCGGCAGCGGGAGCGCTCGACAGCGCTCGAGGAGCTCCGCAACCGGGGCCTCACCGGTGATGACCTGCCCGGTCGGGAACATCGATCCGGGATGGACGGCGTTCTTCAGGCGCAGCTCCACCGGATCCATCTGCAGCGCCCGGGCGAGCTTCTCCATCTGAGACTCGTAGGCGAAGCAGGGCTGGGGCGAGCCGAACCCGCGCATGGCGCCGCAGGGAGGGTTGTTCGTGTAGACGGCGGTCGCCTCGATCAGGGCGTTGGGCACCTCGTAC
>JAJYDP010000347.1 GCA_021777365.1 Chloroflexota bacterium
CATCCTCCCCGCGCGCCTGGGCGAGCTGGTGCGCGCGCACCTGCTGGGGACGCGGGAGGGCGTGGGCCGCAGCCGCGCGCTCGGGTCGATCGCGATGGAGCGCGCGCTCGACGTGGTGGCCGCGGCCGCGCTGGGGGCGATCGCGTGCTCGGTCTCGGGGATCCACGGCGCGATCGTGGTCACCCTGGCGCTGATCGCGCTGGGGGCCGGGGCGGTGGTCGCGCTGGTCGCGCTGCTGCCGCACGCGATGGTGCGCCGCTGGCTCGACGCGATGGTCGCGCGCGCCCCGTCCGGGATGCCGGCCCGGATCGCCGACATCGTCAGCCGCTTCTTCCACGCCCTGCTCGACGCGGCGACCCCCTGGCGGGTGCTGGTCGCGCTGGCGCTCTCCTTCGCGGCCTGGCTGGCCACCTCCGGTCTCTTCGCGGTCACCAGCGCGTCGCTCGGCATCTCGCTGCCGCCGGCGGGCCTCGTCGCGGTCGCGGTGGCGGCCAACCTTGGGGCGGCGCTGCCGTCCGCGCCCGCCGGGATCGGACCGTTCGAGTTCGGGGTGGTGGTGATCGCGACCGCGCTCGGGCTCGACGCCCCCACGGCGTTCGCGTTCGGCATCCTGAGCCACGCCTGCACGGTGGTGCCGGTGTCGCTGCTGGGCGGCTACGAGCTCGGGCGGGTGCGCTGGGGGCTGGGCGCGCTGCGCGACGCCGGGCGAATCGACGGGCCGCTCGAGGAGGTCGAGCCGGCGTGACGGGCCCGGCCACCGAGTGGGGGGCGGACGACGACGCGTTCGCGACCCCGGGAATGCGGCTGCTCGTCACCCTGGGCGTGCCGATCCTGCTCGTGCTCTGCACGGTCCTCATCGACGCCTGGATCGTGCCGACGGTGATCAACGGCGGGTGGTTCGACGCGGGTCGGCCGGACTTCTTCCTGATGGCCGACTCGTTCCTGCACGGCCACCTCTGGCTGGACGTGAACTGGCGACCGCCGACCAACGACATCGTCGTGCTGGGCGGCCACGTCTACGTGCCGTTCGCTCCGTTCCCGGCGTTCCTGTTCGTGCCGCTGGTGGCGCTGATCGGGGTAGGGCGGGCGATCGCGTACGAGCCGCTGATCAACGCCTTCCTGGCCGGGGTGGACGTGGCGCTCGCCTGGGGGATGCTGGGCGCCTTCGGGGTGCGGCGCTGGGCGGACCGGCTCTGGCTGACGGTGCTGTTCGGGTTCGGCACGGCGCTCTGGAACGTGACCGTGCGCGGCGGCGTCTGGCACACCGCCGAGATCATCGCCGTGGGGCTGACGTTGTGGGCGCTGATCGAGACGCGCCGGGAACGGCCACGGCCGTGGCTCCTGGGGGTCCTGGGCGGAGCGGCGTTCCTCACCCGCTCGACGCTGCTCTTCGCGCTGCCGTACTACGCCTGGGTGGTGGCGGGGCGCCCGACCAACCTGCCCGGGCTGCGGCGGGCCCTGCGCGAGGGGCTGGTCCCGGCGCTGCAGGTGGCGATCGCGTCGGTGCCCTTCGGGCTGGTCTTCTTCTGGTACAACTGGGCGCGCTTCGGCTCACCGCTCGAGACCGGCTACGAGCTGGCCTCGCTGCCGCCGTTCCTGGAGACGCTGCGGGCGCAGGGGCTCTTCTCGATCGTGCACCTGCCGATGAACCTGGACTACCTGTTCCTGAAGGGCCCCCAGGAGCTGATCTCGACGCCGCCCTTCTTCGTGCCCAGCACGCTCGGGATGTCGGTGATCCTCACGAGTCCGGCCCTGCTGGTGGGCCTGTGGTCGCTCGTGCGCTCATCCGAGGCGCGGGTGGTGGCGTTCACGGGACTGCTGGTCCTGCTGCCCACCCTGCTGTACTACGGGGGTGGCTGGGTGCAGTTCGGCTACCGCTACCTGCTCGACTCGGTCCCCTTCTGGCTCGTGCTCTGCGCGATCTGGGCGTCCCGGCGTGGGGTGGGCTGGGTCTGGCAGCTCGGGATCGCCTGGAGCATGCTGGTGAACCTGGGCCTGGTCTACTGGGCGTTCAACCTGTAGGCGGGCCGCCTGGTCCCCGCGCCGCCCGTCCCACCCACAACCGCACGACGGCCAGGCCCTTCATGACGGTCCACGGGTAGAGCGACCGGATGGCGATCACCACCGCAAGAGCCGACGCCCATGGCCTGTGGACCAAGCCAAATCCCTTCCGGGCCGACGTCACGCGACCTCGGTTTCACCCGTCCAGCAGATCGCCCGAGGCCGCTCCCAGGACCTGCTCGAGCGGCAGGCCCTGTGCGCCGATGAGCAGCGGCCGGGCGGCCGGCGCCATCCTGGTGAATGCATCGAGTCCCGGCAGGCTGCCCTTTGCTCTGCCGCTCCCGACCTCGATGGCGAGGATCCGCCTGCCGTCCGACAGCACGAAATCGACCTCCCGATTGCCCTCGCGCCACCAGGTCACCTCGAGGCTGCTGGGCGCCGTATTCACCAGGTGCGCCCCCACCGCGGTCTCGACCAGGCGGCCCCAGGACTCGCCGCGTCCCCGGATGACCGCCGGGTCGGCTCCCGACATGGCGGTGACCAGTCCGGTGTCGAGAGCGAGCAGCTTCGGGCTCGACCCGCGCTTGCGGATCTTCGAACCGGAGAACTTCTCGAGGCCGGTCAGGAGGCCGGCATCACCGAGCAGGTGCAGGTAGTGCGCGAGCGTGGTCGTGTTGCCCGCGTCGCGAAGCTGCCCGAGGAGCTTCGTGAAGGACACCACCTGAGCGGAGTAGTCGCACCCGAGCCGGAACAGCTGGCGCAGGAGCGCCGGTTTGTCCACCCGGGTGAGCAGCAGGATGTCGCGGGACAGCGTGGTCTCAACGAGCGAGTCGAGGAGGTAGGACCGCCATCGATCGACGTCGTCCACCAGTCCGGCGGCTCCGGGGTAACCACCAAATAGCACGAAGCGCTCCAGGTCCCAACCAAAGGCGTCGCGCATCTCGCCGTAGGCCCAGTGGTGCTGGCGGATCAGTTCGAACCGCCCGGCCAGGCTCTCCGCGAGACCGCGTGCGATCAGCAGCGGCGCGGAACCCAGCAGGACGACACGGACGTCGACGCCGCTGGCGGTGTCCTCGTCCCAGTGCCGCTTGACGATCTCCGACCAGTCCGGGACCTTCTGGACCTCGTCCAGCACGAGGACGGCGTGTGCGCCCGGCGATCTGCGGGCCAGGACCCGTGCCGCTTCCCACTGCGCCCCGAGCCACGCGCGGTCCCGCAGGCCGGGGTCGTCGGCGCTGGCCCACGCCAGGGGACCTTCTAGCTCCGCCACCACCTGCCGGACGAGCGTGGTCTTGCCGACCTGCCGGGGGCCGGCGACGACCTGGATGAACCGGCGTGGCTCATGGAGCCGTTGGAGCAGCGTCGCGAACGCCGCGCGGCGGTACGGGGGCAGGGAGGGCGAGTTGCTCAACACGGTGAGTAAATTTACTCAGCGCGCTGAGTACTAGTCAACGGGACGGAGAGGTCATGTCCATGGCCGTACCCGGAGAGCAACGCGTGCTCCTCAGTCAGCGGTGGGCACGTCCCCTCGAGCGGCCTCGACCCCGAGGAAATCCGCCGGCGATCGGACAGGTTGCGACCCGCTCAAGACCAGCAGGTGCCCGTCGCCAGACACGAGGAAAGCGTCCTGGGTGGCAGCCAGGGCGAGGAGGTAATCGTCCCCGGGGTCTGCCGAGCGGATTGCGGGAGGGTCGTCCGGATCCCGGGCGAGTGTCGCCGTGCGCGCCAGCCATGCAATCACCCGCTCCGCCTCGTCCGCGGCGATGTAGCGGCGCAGCTTCGGGTCTGCGAGCGCACGCTCGAGCTCAGCGAGCAGGGCAGCCGAGACCACGAGCTCGAACCTGCCGTCTTGCCATGCCAGCAGGAGGCGCGCCGGCGCGCCGGTTGGCGAGAGGAGGGCGGAGATGATGACGTTCGGGTCCAGGACTGCGCGCACCGGTCAGCGTTGCGGTCGGGTCGCGTGCTGCGCTTCCACGGCGAGCGCAATCGACTCCTGCTCGGGCACCTGGTTGTGCTTCCACAGTCCCTCGAGCAGGTCCAGGCCGAACTCGCGTCGCAGTGCGTCCTCGATCACGGCACTGTCGCCACGGCCCGTGCGAGCGGCCTGCAGCCTGACCGCGCGAAGGACCCGCTCGTCGATCGTCAGGGTCGTACGGACTTTCGCCATGCGGTCATCATAGCATCACTGCATCATTGTGCGGGTGCGCTTTAGTGCGTTCTGCTCCCCCTCAGCCCAGCGAGCGCACCAGCTCGCGGAGCGGCGGGTTGGAACGGTCGCGGGGCGAGAGGATGGGGTCCCGGTCCGGCCACGGCACGCCAACCTCGGGATCGTCCCACGCGAAGCCCAGCTCGTCGGTGCCGTCGTACTCGTTGGTGACGAAGTAGAGCAGGTCGGTGGGCTCGATGGCGTAGAAGCCGTGGGCCACGCCGGCCGGGATCACGACCCACTCATCGGGGCCCAGCACGCGCGTCTCGACCTGCGGCGCGGCGACTTGCCCATCAGCCGTGGTCCCTGCCCCTGCCCCTGCGACCATGCCGGCGAGCAGCGGGCGCACATCCACCAGGGCGACGAAGGCGCGGCCGCGGGCCACGGTCCAGCGGTCGAGCTGGCGGCGGTGGTAGTGGAGGCCGCGCACGACGCGCGCCTGGCTGGTCGACAGGTTGGCCTGCACGAACCCCTCGCCCGACCAGCTGACCCGCCAGAGCTCACGAAACGCACCGCGCTCGTCGGCGTGGGAGGTGAGCCGGCCCCAGGCGACGCCGTCGAGGATTCCGGGTTCGCCGCTCGCTCCGGTGGTCATCCTGTCCTCCCGCGAATGTGGTCGCAGTCTTTCCGGTTGGGGAGCAACTCAACCGGGCACCACTCGCTCCGGTTCGTCCCAGGTGAGTGCTTGTCCGAACTCCAGATGGGCAGTGCCCTGCCGCAGACGCCGGCCCCTACGCTCGTGACGCGTCCAAAGGGTAGTAGGGGCTGCAGTCGATCGACTCGTCAGCAGCGTAGCGCCGTCGGAAGTCATCGCGCGCCTCTTCGAGGAAAACAAGGTGATCGCGGAAGTGTCCGCGAGTCCCGTCCGAAGGCGTGCAGTGGAGGTGGTAGATCCTCGCCCCGCCACTCCAACGAAACGCATGCCAGTGATGTTCGAGCTGCCCCTGGCCGGTTTGCCACGACATGAGGTAGACATACTCGACCAGCTCCCAGGCGACGCCGTCCCAGGCGTACCCCTCGTAGTAGCGGAAGGACATGTCGTGCCCCGCAGCGCCGCCAGGAGCCTCGATCCGAGCGTCCATCTGGAACGGCACCTGGCCGCGCTCGGATGTCGCGAGGCTGACGTCGCCGTCGCGCGACAGGAGTTCGGCGAGACGGACGACGCGGTCATCGAGTTCCCGTGGGGAGAGGTGCACGGTGGCGTCCTAACCGGCGACGAGGCGACCGGCGGATGCAGGGACCTCCTCGTCCGTGAGCTCGTCGCGAAGGTCCTGGGCCCCGGCCGGCGACAAGTGCCGACGCCTGACGGACAGCGGCCGGCCGATGAGGCGCATCACCTCGCCGTACGGGATCCGCGTAACGCGTGGCGAGACGTGGACGGCTTCGATCGCGCCATCGCTGATCAGCTTGGTGATGTGCGAATGGCTCGTGCTCAGGATCTCGGCGAGCTCAGCCGGCGTGTAGAACGGCTTCGTCGGGAACTGCTCCATCGGCCTGTCCTTCTTGGGTATCGATCACGATAGCCAAGAGCGCCAACAGCGTCAACTGAGCGGACGTGTGGCGAGGTGACG
>JAJYDP010000348.1 GCA_021777365.1 Chloroflexota bacterium
CGTCCTTTCCCGGGCCGGTGGCCTTGACCGTGAACGCAACCCATCGCCCGTCCGGAGAGAGGCGGACCTCGGTCGGCACGCGGAGATCATGGAGATCGGAGGGCAGCGGCGGTCTGGACATGCAACCTTCTCGTGGAAGCGAGCGACCGGTCGGCGACCGGAGGCGCGGGGAGCGTTCGTGCGAGTGTATCTCCGGCGCGAGGAGTCGACCGCCTGCGCGAGAAGTGGACCGGCGCCGCACACGGGCACGGCTACAATCCCGCCATGCCCTCCAGCTACACGTCGGGCGACGAGTACCTCGCTCCCTCCCGCATCCACGTCGATCGCGAGGCCGGCCGCCTCGAGATCGACTGGGCCGACGGCCACCCCACCGTCTACGACACCGTGACCCTGCGCTGGCTGTGCCCGTGCGCCTACTGCCGCGGCGAGGCCGGCATGCCCGGGTGGCTCGACTCGTCGCCGACGCTGACGCCCGACCAGACTCGCCTGGTGGACGTGCAGCTGGTGGGGACCTACGCCATCGCGCCGACGTGGGCGGACGGCCACCATACCGGGTACTACACCTTCGAGCAGCTCCGCGCGAACTGCCCCTGCCCGGAGGACGAGGCGCGCCGAGCCGCGCGCACAACCGTGGAGCGCTGAGGAGGCGACCGCCATGATCATCAGCACCACCAACTTCGTGGCCGGCTATCGCGTCGCCGAGACCAAGGGCCAGTGCTTCGGCGTGGTGGTCCGGAGCCGCGGCCTCGCCGGCAACGTCGCCGCCGGGCTCCGGTCGATCATCGGGGGCGAGATCAAGGAGTACACCGAGCTCCTGGAGGACGCCCGCAAGCACGCGATCGATCGCATGGTGGCCAACGCGACCGCAATGGGCGCCAACGCCATCCTGACCATGCGCTTCGACAGCTCCGAGATGGGCCAGACCATGACCGAGATCGTGGCCTACGGCACGGCCGTGGTCATCGAGCCGGGCCAGTCCGGGTACGAGCAGGCGCGCTGAGCGCGGCCGGACCGGCGAGACGGGCAATGGGCAGCACCGATCTCTCGCAGCTGCTGCGCGGCGCGCTGGGGATCGCGGGCGGGCTCGGGTTCCTGTTCGGGCTCGTGGTCATCGCGGCCGGCGAGCCGGTGGGCGGTTCATGGCTCCTGATCCCCAGCGCCATCCTGATCCTGATCGCGCTGTACGAGCAGACCCGGTACCGGGCGCATCCCGAGGAGGGGGCGGCTGCTCGCCCCAACCCGCCGCCGGGGCCACCGTGGAGCCCGCGGCCTCCGGCGACGCCTCCTGCGAGCCCCGGGACCGGGCGCTACGAGCGGACCGACGAGGTCTTCGACGACCCAACGACCGGCAAGCGGCTCCGGGTCTGGTTCGACCCCGTGACGGGCGACCGACGCTACACGCCGGAACCCTGAGCGCGCCATGACCGCGGTCCGTCCCCACGGCGGTCAGACGACCGGCACGCAGCGAGCGGGCCGGAGGGAGCGGCATGCGCCGGCGATGCCGTACACCAACCGCGAGCTGAGCTGGCTCGACTTCAACGCGCGCGTCCTGCACGAGGCGCTCGACGAGCGCAACCCGCTCCTCGAGCGGGCGCGGTTCCTCGCCATCTTCGCGAGCAATCTCGACGAGTTCTTCCAGGTGCGCGTCGCCGGGGTCAAGCAGCAGATGGCCGCGGGGGGAGCGCAGCGCACCCCGGACGGGCTGAGTCCGGCCGAAACCCTGCGCGCAATCCGTGCCAAGGTCCTGCCCCTCGTCGCGGACCAGTCCGACACGTGGGCGCGGGTGCGGCACGAGCTGGTCGGGCACGGGATCCGGATCGTGGGCTGGTCGGAGCGGCCCGAGCGTCACCTGGAGCTGCGCCAGCGGTTCATCGACCAGATCTTCCCGGTGCTGACGCCGCTGGCGGTCGACCCGGGCCACCCATTCCCGTACATCAGCAGCCTGTCGCTTTCGCTGGCCGTGACCGTTCGCGACCCGGAGAGCGGCGAGCGCGGGTTCGCGCGGATCAAGGTCCCGCCCGTGCTCCCCAGGCTCGTGGAGGTCGGGGTCCGGACCTACATGCTGCTCGAGCAGGTCATCGCAGAGAACCTCGACATCCTCTTTCCCGGCATGGAGATCATCGAGCACCACCTGTTCCGCGTGACGCGCAACGCCGACCTCGCGATCGAGGAGGACGAGGCCGACGACCTGCTGCTCGCCATCCAGGAGGAGCTGCGCCGGCGGCGATTCGGCGAGGTGGTCCGCCTCGAGGTGGAGCGCTCGATGCCGGCGGAGACGCGGGCCATCCTCGAGCGCGGACTGCAGTGCGCGCCGGAGGACGTGTACGAGGTCGCCGGGACGCTGGACCTGACGGCGCTCTTCGAGATCGCCGATCTCGACATCCCCAGCCTCCAGCTGCCCGCGTGGACCCCGGTGACGCCGGCGCGCCTGGCGCCGGCCGCCCCGGACGAACCGGTCGACGTCTTCGCCGCGATCCGCGACGGCGACATCCTGGTCCACCACCCGTATGAATCGTTCGCGCGGACCGTGCAGCGCTTCGTGGAGCAGGCCGCCGACGATCCCGACGTGCTCGCGATCAAACAGACGCTGTACCGCACCAGCGGCGACTCGCCCATCGTGCAGGCGCTGATCCGCGCCGCCGAGCGCGGCAAGCAGGTGGTGGTCCTGGTCGAGCTCAAGGCGCGCTTCGACGAGGAGGCCAACATCGGCTGGGCGCGAGCGCTCGAGCAGGTGGGCGCCCACGTGGTGTACGGGCTGGTCGGCCTCAAGACCCACTCCAAGACCATGCTGATCGTCCGCCGGGAAGGACGGGGCCTGCGCCGCTACGTCCACATCGGGACCGGCAACTACAACACCAAGACCGCCCGTATCTACGTCGATCTCGGGCTCCTGAGTTGCCGCTCGGAGCTGGGCGCCGACGTGACCGACCTGTTCAACTTCCTGACGGGCCTCTCGCGCCAGCGCTCGTTCCGCCGGCTGCTGGTGGCGCCGTTCGCCCTGCGCGAGAGTGTCGTCGCGCGCATCGACCGGGAGATCGAGCGCCAGGTGAGCGGTGCCGGAGGGCGCATCGTGATGAAGCTCAACGCGATCGTCGACCCGGCGGTGATCCGGGCCCTGTACCGGGCGAGCCAGGCGGGCGTGCAGGTCGACCTGCTGGTGCGGGGGATCTGCTCCCTGCGGCCCGGGCTGCCGGGCGTCAGCGAGACGATCCGCGTCCGTTCGATCGTGGGTCGCTTCCTCGAACACTCGCGGATCTTCTACTTCCGCAACGGCGGCGACGAGGAGTTCTCGATCGGCTCGGCCGACATGATGGAGCGCAACCTGGATCGTCGCGTCGAGGCGGTGACACCCGTTGACGAGCCGGCCCTTCGCGAGCGGCTGCGCGACATCCTCGACGTGATGCTGCGGGACGATCGGCGCGCGTGGGAACTGGGGAACGATGGGGTCTGGCGCCGGGTCGAGGCACTCGTCGCCGAGCCGGCCGGCGTCGACACGTTCGAGGTGATGATGACGACCGCGCTCGGGCTTGCCCAGGAGTCCGCGTGAGCGGCGGTACCGCGTGGGCGCGGTCGGCGGGCGCCCGGATACCGCGGGCGAACTCGTGAGCGCCGGAGACGCCGGCGCCATCTCGGCCGGGACGTTGGATGGTGCCGGGCCCCTCGCGGCTGCGCCGCCTCCCGTCGAGATCGAACTGAAGTACGACGTCACGGACCGCGCCCTGCTGGATCCGCTACTCGAGGCGCCGGCGCCTGCGGGATTCGCGGGCGGCGAGTGGCACGAGGCGCTCGTCGACGACCGCTACGTGGACACGGCGGGACGGGCAGTGGAGCGCGCGGGGTACGCGGCCCGGATCCGGGAACGCGGCGACCGCAGGATCCTCGGCCTCAAGTCGCTGACGCCGGCGGTCGGCGCGGTCCACCGCAGGGAGGAGCTCGAGGCGGCGGCCGGCGAGGGGTTGGATCCGCGCACGTGGCCGGCGAGCGACGCGCGCGACCTGTTGCTCCGGACGATCGGCGACGATCCGCTGCAGGAGCGGTTCCAGGTCAGGCAGCGGCGCCGGGTGCGCGAGGTGAGCGGCGACGAGGGAGCCGTGGAGATCAGCGCGGACGAGGTGGAAGTGCTGCGGGACGGGCGCCCGCTGGGCACGTACTCGGGGGTCGAGGTGGAGCTGCGGCGAGGCGACGAGGCGATCCTCGGTCGCCTGGCCATCGCACTCGAGGCGACCGGCGGGGTCCGCGCGGCGTCCGGCTCCAAGTTCGAGACGGCCCGGGAACTGGCCGAGGGTGCCGCTCCGAAGGCAGGTCGGTCGCGCGCGAGACCGGCCTCGGAGGGGGCCGCGCCGGCGGCGGGTGCCGAAGCGCCGGCGGCGCCCACGGGCGCCGGGTCCGGACTGCTTGCAGCAGAGCCGGCGGCGGGTGCCGAAGCGCCGGCGGCGCCCACGGGCGCCGGGTCCGGACTGCTTGCAGCGGAGCCGGCGTCGGGCGCCGTCGAGCCGGCCCACCGGACGAGATCCGAGGCCGCCGAGCGGCTCCTCCTCTCGGTCGGCAAGTCGCCCGGCGTGGCCGCCGATGACCCCTTCGCCGAGGCGGGGCGCAAGGTGCTCCGCTTCCACCTGGCGCGCATGCTCGCGGTGGAGGCCGGGACACGTTCGTCGGAGAACCCGGAGGACCTGCACAAGATGCGGGTCGCGACCCGCCGAATGCGAGCGGCATGGCGCGTCTTCGGGGACGGATTCCGCCGTGGCCGCGTTCGGCGGTCCGTCGGCGGCCTGCGGACGCTGGCCGGAGACCTGGGAAGCGTCCGCGATCTCGACGTCCTGATCGACGCGCTGGAGACCCACGCGGCGGGGCTCTCTGCCGCGGAGCGCGCCGCGCTCCGGCCGCTGGAGGACGCCTGGCGGGTCGAGCGCGACCGGGCGCGCACGGCGCTTCTCCGGTACCTCGACTCGGCCGCCTACCGGAGGTTCGTCGAGGAGCAGCTCGCGTTCGTCGAGGACGTCGGCCGGGACGTGATCCCCGCCGGGCCGACCGATCCGCGGCGCGTCCGGGACACGGCGCCCAGCCGGATCTGGACCGCGTACGAAGGCGTGCGCGCGTACGACGCGGTCCTGCGGTGGGCCGACCTCGCCACGATCCACCAGCTGCGGATCGCGGGCAAACGACTCCGGTACGCGGTGGAGTTCTTCCGCGAGCCGCTCGGTCCCGACGCGGCGCTGCTGATCGAGCGCGTCACCGTCCTCCAGGACCACCTCGGCATGCTCCACGACGCCGATGTCGCCGCCGGGCTGGCACGCTCGTTCCTGGTCGAGCGATCCGCCGCGCTCTCACCGGCCTCGGTCGACGCCGTGGGGCGGTACCTGGCGGACCGCGAGCGCGAGACGGCGCGCCTCCGTCGGACGATCGGTCCGGCGTGGCGTCGCATTACCTCGATCGAGTTCAGGCGGGCGCTCGGCCGGGCGGTCGCGCAACTCTGATGGGCACCCGCCGGTGCGCTGTCTCAGACGGGCCGGTCGGCCGGCGATCCCTCGTGCCCCGGGCCTGAGTGGGGCCATCCGGTCCGCGCCTGCGCCCCCGGTCCGTCCTGCGGCGCAGGCGTCCCGGTGGGGTCGGGGTCCAGACCGGCACCGGCCGGCGCCGGGACCCCGGACAGCGCCCGCATCCGCTGTTCGAGCGCGTCGGCGCGGGCCGTGACCTCCGCCAGGATCACCTGTGCCTCGACCAGCCGGCGTTCGATCTTCGCGAGTTCCCGGGTCGCGCGGTCG
>JAJYDP010000349.1 GCA_021777365.1 Chloroflexota bacterium
GCGCTGCGTCTTGCCGCGGTGGACCCGCACCGCGCGAAGCGCCGACCCGGTTCGCTGGAAGTCCACGGGACCGATTGTGCCCGGGCCGACTCACCGCGGGATTGCCCGGGCATTTACGGTCGATCTACCGCTGCTTGCCGGGGGACGCCGCGCTGCTTGCCGGGGGACGCCGCGCACCCTCCCTCACGCCACAGCTCGCACGCCCCGCTCCTCCTCGGTCGCCCCCGACCGGAGCCGCTTCTCCCGTTCGCTCCGCCCGAACCAGGCCCAGTACAGCGCCGTTCCCACCGTGTACAGCACGATGATCGTGACGAAGTTCACGGTGTAGCCGGCGTTGAAGCCGAGCGTCGCCTGCAGCAGGCTGTACCACGGCCCCGCGATCACCCAGCCCAGCGCCCACAGCAGCGAGCTCGCCGCCGAGAAGGTGGCCCGCTCCTCCGGCCGCACGCGCTCCATCACGAACGCCCCGAAGATCGGGTTGCCCGCGTTCATCAGCGAGTTGCGGACAGCCATCGCGACCGCCACCGTCCAGAAGATCGGCGAGAAGCCGAGCACCACGATGAACGGGATGCTGGCCGCCTGGACCAGCACCACCGATCCGATCTTCCCCCACCGCCTGGCGAGCGCGGGCTGGATCAGGGTGGCGACCAGCGTGCCCAGGCCGGTGATCGCGAAGAGCGCGTTCAGCGACGCCAGCGGGAGCCCGAAGCGGCCCTGGATGAACACGTTGAGGAACGGAATCACCTGCCCGGCGCCCAGCGAGATCAGGAAGCCCGGGATCAGGAGCCGCGCGAAGTCGCTTCGGTCGGAGATGCGGATCCCGTCGCGCAGAAGTGCGGAGAGGCCGACTGTGCGCCGCGCCGTGGTTGCGCCACCGGCGGACACTCCACGCCCGACCGACCCGACCGACCCGACCGACCCGACCGACCCGACCGACCCGACCGACCCGACCGACCCGACCGACCCGACCGACCCGACCGACCCGACCGACCCGACCGACCCCGCCCGCGCACCCACCGCCGCATGCCCCCGCGCCGGCCGATCGTCGCCCAATCGCGTGAGCAGCAGCACCGCCACCACACCCAACCCCGCCATCAGCGCGATCAACACCCGGTACGCCTGCGGCCCCTGCGGGTCGAAGCCTCCCGCCGACGCCACCTGCTGCGCGATGAACCCGCCGACCAGCGCGGCCGCCACGTTCGTCCCGTTCCCGATCGCGAACTGCACCGCGAACAGCTCGCTGCGTTCCTCCGCCCGCGAGTGCTCGGCCAGGAACGGCTGCGCGACCACGCTCATCGCGCCGCTGCCCGCCGCGAACGCCGCGGCCAGCAGGAACAGCGCCGGCAGCGCGCTGGTCACCAGGAGCCCCGCGAACGCGGCCGTCATGAGCGCCGCCCCGCCCAGCAGCACCAGCCGCCGCCCGACCCGGTCCGACACGATACTGGCAGGGAACGCGATCACCAGCGAGGCCGCCGATCCCGCCGTGGCGACCAGCCCGATCAGCGCCGGGTCGATGCCCAGGCTGCGCAGGTAAAGGTTGAAGTCGATCCACCACAGGCTGACGGCCGAGCCGGAGGCCAGGGTGACGAACAGGAACAGCCGGGCGTCGCGCTCGAACCCGGTCAGCGAGCGCAGGTAGCGGAGCAGCACCGGGGGATGATGCGCCCCCCGGGAGGGTCGTCGCACGGGCCGCCTGTCCCGCCGGCGATGGGCTACGAGGGGTCTGCCGCGACCGACGGCATGATTGGCTGCGCGACTGCTGGGAGTCGGGGCGGCCACTCTGCTCGAGGGTGGTCCCACTGGTCTTCCGGTCCCCCGAGACGGAACCCTGCTCGGCGCACTGTTCGAATCCCTGGTCACGCTGGGTGTTCGCACCTTCGCACAGGCAGCCGAAGCCTCCGTCAGGCACCTGCGGACCCAGCGTGGCGAACACGAGGTCGACCTGATCGTGGAGCGCGACGACGGGCGCGTGCTCGCGATCGAGGTCAAGCTCAAGGCCCCCATCGTCGACCGCGACATGCGACACCTGCTCTGGCTGCGTGATCAGATCCGCGACGAACTGCTCGATTCGGTGCTCGTCACGACGGGACCCGAGGCGTATCGCCGCCGGGACGGCGTTGCCGTCGTTCCCGCGGCGCTGCTGGGACCGTAGGGGAAGCTGCCGCGAGCCTGGCCCCCCGACCCTGGTACCAGGCCCCGGCGCCGGTCGGGTTATGACCGTTGGCGGCGCTGCCAGGCCGATTCGTCCGGGGTCGACCGTAGGACCCTCGGTGACGACAGTCACCGGAATCCGGCCCGTTTGGTGACAGCTGGCCCCGTTTGCGCTCCTGAAGGGGCTCTGCAACCGCCGAAGGTACTAGACGCGGTACCTCCCATGGCGCAGCATTCTTGCGCTGGCGCGTCAGGGGCGCCGCCCGCCGACTATCCGGCGGCCGCACTTATCCCGGGGATCCCGGGGGGAGCACCCATCGATGGACAAGCCCAGGTTCTCATCCTCTCCGGGCGGCACTACCCGGCTGGGGGTCAAGGTTCTCTCGGTCCTTACATTGTTCTTGATGCTGGCGGCACTCATCCCCGCCGGCGCGGCACTCGCTACCGTGAGCTACGCCACGGTTACGACGCACGTCGCGTTCTCGGATGACGCAAACCAGCCGAGTTACTGGGGCGCAGACTGCTACGACGCTGGCAACGGCGGCGTCGGGTTGCCCTCATACCTGCTCACGCAGAACTACGCCGAAGTGATTGTCAAGGCCGGCTCCGGTCAGTACGCCAACACGGTGTTCGACAACCCGACGGCGGGTCAGACAGTCTGGGCCGACACCAACGGCAACAACATGTTTGATCCGGGCGGGTCCGACGGTGACAAGGAAATCAGCCATATCATCTTTTGCCCTGCCGCCACCCTGACCCTGGTCAAGGTGGTCGATAACTCGGCCGACGGCACCGCCACGACCAGCGACTGGACCCTCAGCGCTTCCGGTCCGACCAACATCTCGGGCACCTCCGGCTCGCCTACGGTGACCGGCGCGACCGTCGACCCGGGCACCTACACGCTCAGCGAGTCCACCGGCCCGGACAACTACGCGCCCAGCGCCTGGAGCTGCGAGGGCGGCTCGCTCGATGGCAGCAGCCTGACCCTCACTGCAGGCGAGAGCGCCACCTGCACCATCACCAACACCTACATCATCCCGCCCTCCACCTACTGCATCGACATCAGCAAGGTCGGCGGGAGCCAGAATGCGCTGGCCGGCGCCGTCTTCACCGTCGAGCAGAACGGCACCCCGGTGGACGTGTCGGGTAACCCCGCCACCACCAACAGCGACGGTCAGGCCCAGGTCTGCGGCCTCCTGGCCGGCGACTACACGGTCGTCGAGACCACCCCACCCGCTGGCTACACCGGCGCGGCGCCGCAGGACGTGACGCTGCCCGGTGACACCGAGAGCGGCACCGTCTCGCTCACCTTCGTGGACACGCTCATTCAGACCGGCACCGGCAACCTGAGGGTCGTCAAGACGTTGTCCGGAGGTCCGGCGAGTTACGTTGGGACGTACACCGTCAACGTGGACTGCGGGGACGGGGTCCCTGGCAACGAGACGATCCACAACACCAGCACGGGCTACTTCGAGCAGGATGGCTTGAGCCTCGGCACTCAGTGCACGGTGACTGAGCCGTCGCTCCCCGCCGCGCCGTCCGGGTGGCACTACGGGACGCCGGTCATCACGGGGAGTCCGGCGACGATCACGTCGGCTGGCTCAACCGTCACGGTGACCGTGGCCAACAGCCTGATCCCCGACTACACGCCGCCCCTGTACGGGTACTTCCAGTTCAGCAAGGCGCTGGCGGGCGATCTGACCGGTTGGACCGGCGGAACCTTCCCGTTCACGGTGACGTGCGGGGGGACCAACACCTCGGTCAATCTCACCGTCGGTGCCGACGGTGAGGCCGTGACGTCGAGTGTGTTCGGCCCGTTCAATCCCGGCACCAAGTGCTCCGTGGCTGAAGGTGCCCTGCCTGCCGCTGGGACGAATGCCAGCTGGGTCAACAGCCCGAGCTACTCGGCGACATCGGTGACCATTCCTGCCAACGGCACGGCGACCATCACCGTCACCAACACCCGGTCGTATACGCCGCCCACGCCTACCCCGACGCCGACCAAGTCGCCGTCGGGTGGCGTCGCCGGCGCCACGGGTACGCCCTCGCTGCCGCCCACGACGGAGATCCCCGGCCAGGGCGGTGGCCCCAACGGAACCATCCTCCTGCTCCTCGGTGCGCTGGGTGCCGCATCGCTGGCGCTGATCACCACCACGCTGCTCCGGGAGCGTCTCCTGGAACGCGTCGACAGGTAGTCATCCGGGGGACTTGAGCCCCCACCGCACGAGATCGACGGGCGCGGGACCCTGACCTGCGCCCGTCGTCTCTGTCTGGCGTCTGAACGCGGTCCAGGCGGACGGCGCCGTCGGCAGCCGTCGATGGACCTCCGCGACCGCGGCCAGCCGCAACGGAACGGTACCCGCGGGTGCCGCGACCGCGGGGAGCTCCGGCCGCGAGGCTCCCCAGGCGGCGCCCGGTCAGATCGCCAGGCGCAGCCCCGGTTCCGCGACCAGCGACTCGCCCGAGAACGTCGACCGGGCCAGCTCGAGCGCGGCCCTCGGGTCGACGCCGTCCAGGAAATGCGTCAGCACGAGGCGCCCGGCCCCGCCGGCAGTCGCGACCCGCGCCGCCTCGGCGGCGTTCAGGTGGTTCGGCCCCTCGATGATCGGACCCGCACCGTGCGACGCCTCCACCAGCAGGGTGTCGCCCGGATGGATCAGGGGGAGCAGGTCGTCCGCCCGGCCGCAGTCGCCCGAGTAGACCAGCCCAGGGGCGAGGGAGTCGGCCAGCCCCGGCACCGAGGAGTCGGCCAACCCTGAGGGGTCGCCCGGGCCCGGCACCGAGGAGTCGGCCAACCCTGAGGGATCGCCCGAGCCCGAGTGACCACCGCCGGAGGCCGCCTGTCCTGCCGAGCCCGATCGGCCCGCGGGGGCCACCCGGAAGGCGAAGCTCGCCCCGGCGTGCAGCACGGGCGCGACCGACACCTGGAAGCCGGCGATCGCTATCGTCCCTGGCGCCAGCGGGTGGCCGGGCAGGTCGCACAGGAAGTCCGACTCGGTCGTCAGCGCGTCGAAGCGCTGCCGCAGCTCGCGCGGCCCGTGCAGCGGCACCGTGCGCGCGGGCTCGCACCCGTAGCGCAGGTAGAGGCGCAGCGGGATCAGGTCGATGCAGTGGTCGGGATGCACGTGCGAGATGAGCACGCCGCCGAGCGTGGCCGGGTCTCGGAACCCCGACAGCGCGGAGAAGCCGCCCTGCCCGAGATCGAGGAGGATGGCGGGCGCCGTGGGCTGGGCCGATGCCGCAGACTCGCCCGCCCCGGGATCGCCGGGCGCGCCCAGCTCGACGAGGTACGACGATGACGCCCGCCCGGGCACCCTGCTCCACGCGGCGGCGCACCCGACGATGGTCAGGCGCATCGGCTCACGCTCAGGCCCGCCGTCACCCCCGTCCCGCGTCCCTTCCCACCAGCGCGCTCATCAGCTCGGTCGACAGCTCGACCGCGACCCGGTCACCGCCTCGCCGGAAGCTCAGCGCGCGGAACCCCGCCCGCCCGATCGACCGGTAGACGTCGGCCAGGCCGAACGCGAACTGCTCGACCCGGTGCGCGTCGCTGCCGGCGACCACCCGCTCGCCCCCCAGCTCGCGGAAGCGCGCCACGACCACCGGTGG
>JAJYDP010000350.1 GCA_021777365.1 Chloroflexota bacterium
GGGCGACATCTCCCTGCCGCTTGCTCACGCCGAGGGATCCGTCACCTGGCCCATGAAGAGGACCGCGCCGGTCGCCAGGTCCCGGACGAAGAACAGGAAGGGGCGGTCGAGCCGCAGCGTGATCTCGCGCGCCGCGCCCGGCCCGCCGCCGGTGCCTCCGATCACGGCCGTGGCCGCGGCGGCTTCCGTCCCCTGCTCGTCGACGTCGATGTTCGCCTGGTGCACGACCTGCGAGACGAACAGGCGGTCGGCCTCGCCCTGCGGCACGTGGATGCCACTGAAGTCGGCCCCCGCCGCATCGAAGGCGAGGGGCATGCCGAGGGCCTGCAGCGGGGCCTTCAGGTCGGCGCGCGTCTCGATCGAGAAGCGCGGCAGGGACAGTCGCAGCGCGTACGGGTAGCAGCGCGGGGCGTCCTCCGGGGCCCACGGGCACTGCATGAAGGTGTCGAAGCTCGCCCGCTGCGCCTCGAGCGCGGTCGTGATGCGCTCGAGCTGCGCCGCGGTCAGGTGCCGCTCGAAGCTCGCCAGGTCCTGCGGCAGGACGAGCGTCATCGCGAGGGGTGCGTCGTCGAACCCCGGACCGCCGCGGTAGCGCAGCTCGACCGCCTGCCAGCCCGTGCCCGATGCATACGGGATGGGTCGCATGCCACCGCCCTCTCCGCCCATCGTGTGCATCGTGGGCACCTGGACCGTCGAGCCGTCGAGCCGGGTGAACGACGCCGGTGCCGTCAGCGTCTCGATGAAGGGCGCCTCCCAGCCCGCCTTCAGGTACATCGCGTTGACGAGCACGAGCCGGGTGAGCGCGGTGATGTCGGCGGGCGACAGGAGTTGCGGGATCCGACCGGCCGTCTGCTCCTTCACCCAGGCGTTGATCGCCTCGCGCGCCGCGCCGGGATCGGCGGCGAAGTCGGCCAGCCGGAGACCGGCCCCGAGGGCCGCCTTGATCGCGTCGAGGTAGGGCTGCTCGATCGTCCAGCCCGCCTGGCCGTACGCGGCGTTCGCGATGCGCAGGGCGAGGGCGTGCTCGCCGGTCTCGTCGGTCCAGGCGGCGTCACGCGAGACGAGCGCCTGCTCGAGGGCGTTCAGCCCCGGGCCGAAGGCGCTCCACCCGCTCGCCTGCAGGACGGAGGCGATCTGCGCGGCGGTGGCGCCCTTCGCTCCCGGCAGGGCCATGCCGAGCGCGAGGGCGATGCTGGTCGGCGAGATGACGGCGTTCTTCGCGGCGAGCCCGACATCCGGGTCGGCCAGCAGGCGCCGGTAGAGGGCGAGCCCGAAGGCGTCGACGGCCGAGGCGGCGGTCGTGGCCAGCGCCGGATCGGCAGGCGCCCGTGCGACCGTGGAGATCGCGATCCCGCTGCCCGTCTCGCCCGTGTTCGGCCCGGCGCTCGGCGCGAGGCTGGCGACCGGCGTCATGCCCGGCGTTATGGCAGGAGTCGGAGCCAGCGATGGCGTGCTGGACGTGGCCTCCGGTAGTGTCAGCGGCGTCGAACCCGGCGGTGTGACGCTCAGGCTCGGCGACGCAGCCGTGCCGCCGCATCCGGCGAGAATGGTCATCGTGAGCAACGCGACCACCCAAGTTCGGGCTCCGGCCCGGTCCGGGCGCTTCGGCCCTCTCCTCATGTCAGCCTCCCCTCTCATCGCCGCAGCCACTGCGCTTGGATCTCCAAACCTGAGCCGCGGTACGAGCGATCGCGCCGTCGACACGCAGGCGCCACGCGCCGTCCTTCCCTCCCCCTCGCGCTCTCATCGCACCAGCCAGACCCGCCAGCCGCTCCCGTCGAGGAGCGGCGCGGCGATGAGCTGCTCGAACGTCGAGGCGCCGTCCGACGCGCGCCGGTGGTCGATCCCGGCCACGAACGCCTCGCGGACGTCGGCCGTCGCGCGAACGTCGTCGGCGAGCGGGGCGAACACGGCCTTGAGGTCGCCCGTGCCCTGGGCGACGTTCTCGACCAGCCAGGTGGAGCCCGCGCCCGAGGCGAGCCGCGCGGCCAGCGCGCTCCAGGCGCTCGCGCCGCCGAGCGAGCGCTGCGAGAAGGCCGAGAGGAGCGCCCAGCTCGCGGCCGGGTCATGGTCGGTGTAGACGGCGCGCTCGAAGCGTTGCGCGACCTGCAGGGCCAGCGCCTGCGCCTGCGCGTCGGTGGGCCCGGGCACGTGCACCCGCCAGTAGGCGATGACCTGGCCGTCGGCGAAGCTGAGCTCGGCACGCACGACCCAGTCGCCCCACGGGATCGGTGCCAGCCGGATGCGATCCTGCCGGGCGAAGGAAGGATCGAGCGTCGGGTTTGACTGCGCGGCCAGCGTGCCCAGGGCGTCGTAGAGGATCGGCCCACCGGACGAGGGGATCGCGGCGTACCCGACCGACCACGCGAGCGCGCACGCGTCACGGGCGATGCGAACCTCCGGCGCGGCCGAGGCGTCGACCGTCAGCGCGGGACTCGGGAGCGGCTCACTCCCGACGTCGACCGGGGTCGCACGCCACGTGCTCGCGCCGACCACCCCGGCCTGCATGACTGATCCCACGGCGAGCGAGACGCCGGGCGGCGAGACCGGGTCGGGGGCGCAGGCCACGGCAGGTGGTCCGGCCGGGACGGGAGCGGGGGCCGGTGGCAGGCCCACGCGGACGCGGAAGTAGGCGGTCTCGTCGGCGGTCGAGCCGTCGGTCGTCTGCGCCGAGACGTCGGCCCGCACCACCCAGTCGCCCGCGGGCAGCGCGGCGAGCAGCAGGTCTGCCGCGGGCTCGGAGGTGCTTCCGAGATCATGCGGCTGATCGGGCGGCGCGTTGACCGGCGAGAACGCGGCGGCCGTGACGGTGGCACCCCGGATGCACCAGGGCGTGGCCCCGTCGGCCGGCTCGATGCGCAGCGTGAGCGGGGCCGGCGTCGCAAGGTCGAGCGGATCGCTCGAGGGCTGGCGCCAGGCCCGCCCTCTCTGCATGCGCGAGCCGAGCGTCCAGGCATCGAGGACCCCGCTCGACTGGCTCGACCCCGACGAGAGGACGACGGTGAACCCGGCCTCGACGGACGCGGGATCGAGCGGCCGACAGCCGGCGAGGGGCGCGGGCGCGCCGAGGACCGGGGGCAGCGCGGTCTCCGGGAGCGTCGCGACCGGGATGGCACGCACCTCGGCGCTGGGGCCCGACTGCTGGGGCTGGTAGGCGATGAGCCCGCTCGGAGTCACCGAGCCGTCGTCGGCGGGGCCGAAGACGGTCGAGCCACCGATCGACGAGACCCACGCGAGCGGCCGGCCCGACGCGAGGACGAGCGCCGCGCCGTTGGGCGGCTGGCGGGCGACGGTGCCGTCGGGGGTCGCAGCCAGGAGCCGTCCGGGTGCCGGCGTGGTCTGCCACGTCGCGAGCATGCCGGCACGGGCCACGAGGAGCTCCGTGCCGGAGATCCAGCCGAGCGCCTGCACGTCGGTGGGGAGCTGCTCGATTCGTCGATCGTCCGGCGGACCCTCGGTGCCCACCGGGACCGGCAGCAGGACCGGGCCACCCGCGGTCGTGTCGGTCGGGATGCGCTCGCCGACGAGCCACGTGCCGTCGGGGCTCCAGCGCAGGCCGAGCCGGGCGTCGAGCGTCACCCCCGGGAACGACACGATCGTCCGCAGCCAGTCGTCGTACACCATGACCATCGCCGGCACCGAGCTGCCCGTGGCGGCCAGCACGATGCCGCCGGTCCGGGCGTTGACCGAGATGCTGGCCGGCGGAAGCCAGGCCGCCAGGCGTGAGCCGTCGGGCGACCACGACACGGGCGAGCCGTTCGCCGGCCCGCGGAGCCCGCCGTCGGCGGACCAGACGCTGAACGTGGGCATCGGTCCGTCGGGGGACCAGGGCGCCGGCGCAACGACCAACCACTTCGCGAGGGCCACGGTGCCGTGTCCGCTGCCGAGCATCGAGGTGGACCACGTACCGTCGATCGTCGCGACGGCAGGCGCCGCGACGCCCGAGGGCATAGACAGGCCGGGCGGTGTCGCGCCGCCGCCGCGGCCGCCTGCACCCACCGAGTCGACGTGCACGACCGTGGAGCCGCTTCCCCCCACGTACGACCCGGCGACCGCCACATGGTCCGCATCGACCCACGCGATCCCCTCACCCGGGAGCGTGAGCAGGCGGTGGCCGTCGGAAGACACCACGTGGACCTCGGTCTCCGTGGCCGACACCTGCGCGACGTCGGCGTAGGCAGAACCATCCGGCGACCAGCCCCCGCCGACACCGAACCCGAACTCGGCGCGGTCGAGCACGACGCCGGGCTCCCCAGAGGACATGGTCGCCGACGTGGTCGGCGATGCCGGAGCCTGCGGCGGCGATGGGAGAAGCGTGGGGCCTGTCACGAGCGCTCGACCTGGCACGAGTCCGGCGTTCGCAGCCACGAGCGCGGCGAGGCACGCGATCACGCCGACAGCGGCGATCACGCGCCGACGCGGGTGCCGTCCGGATCCGGGCGGCCGGGACACGCGGACGAGATCGGGCAGGACCGTGTCGCCAGCGGCCTCCATGTCGGAGCCTGACGGGTTCCCCGCATCGGTGGGCCGCGCATCGGCCCGGTACGCATCCCCCGGATCGCTCGCCACGCTCCCGTAAAGCGCGAGGAGGCGGCTCATGACTGCGCTGCCGGGGGCCGCGGGAGCGCCTTCGTGATCGGCCCCCCGAATCGCGTCTGCTCAGCCATTGCCGTCGCCCTTCGGGGCCGTCACGTCGATCGGTTGCCCGGTCGCCGGCTCGAGCACGGCGCGCGTCCCGAGCGGGGCCGCGAGCGAGACGGTCGCGGTGCGCCACGCACCGACCGCGGAGCACGGCGCCGGGATCGGGAAGGGGTGCTCGGTCACGATGACCACCACGGCCTGCGACGACTCGACGGCGGTCGCGGTGTAGTCGGCGCCACAGGCCCGGCTGCCCGGGTACGGCGAGCCCACGAACCCGACGGTCAGCGAGCGCCCGTCGCCCGAGATCGTGGCGCGCTCGATCGCGATCGTCCCGGGTTCCCAGGCGGGTGTCGAGGGCGGGACCACGACGCGCGAGTCGGCGATGGCGACGCGCATGAGCCTGACAGACGTGCCCTGCAGCCCGAACTCCCAGGCCGGGACACTGGCGCGTCCGCGGCTCGTCGCGACGTCGATGCTCGTCAGTCGGGCCGAGATGATCTCGAGCGGCGCGCACTCGGGGCACGCCGCCGCGGGGCTCGCGCAGATGGCATCAGCGGCCTTGGCAGCCGAGACAAGTGGGACGGTCTCCCGGCTGTCGTCGGCCCAGCGCACGTCGCCGTCGGGCGGCGTGTCGGTCGGGAGCGCGAACGCCGGTTCGACGAGCCCGGCCATGAGGGCCATCTTGTTGTTGCCCCCGACTCCCGGCTCCCACGTGCCGACCTGCTGCGTGCGGTCGCCCACGATGACGATGCCGCTCGCGCCGCCGCCGACTGCCACCGCAGCGGACCAGCGCGCGAGGAGCGCCTCCGCGCGTGCCCGCTCCGCGGCCGACGGTGACGTCCCGGGACCCGCGACCCACAGGCCGGCTCCGGCGAGCCCCACGGCCAGCACGAACAGCGCCAGCACGGACCCCGCGGTCCGGCGTCGCGGAGCGGTTCGGGGCCCCCGGGTCGGGTCGCCGAGCCCGAGAAGCACGGCAGCCGCGAGGAAGGCGAGTGCCACCAGCACGCCGCCGAGGACAGGCGAGGCAGGCGGTTGATCTGGGGCTGGTGTCAGTCCGCGCAGCGGCGTGGTGGCGATGAACGCGACGACGACCGCATACGCCAGCGCGACGAGAAC
>JAJYDP010000351.1 GCA_021777365.1 Chloroflexota bacterium
CCGATCGTCGTGGCGTACCTCGGCCTCGCCGTGGTGTTCGGGCGGGCGTTCGTCGACGAGACCGCGAACGCCGTCGCGACGCACGGCCCGGACGGCTTCGTGCCGCTGGGGTGGCTGGCGACGGCGGTGACCCTCGCCGGGACCACCCTCGCGGTCGGCTGGGCGATGGCCACCCTCGCCATCGAGGTTCGACGGTGGATGCTCGCCGCCTGGCTGGTGCTGCGCGATCTCCGGCGCGGCGGATCCGTGGGCGGGCGCAGGGCCGTGCGGACGCTCGCACCAATCGTGGCGTTGGTCATGGTGCTCGGTTCGGTCCCCACGCTGGCGGACATGGTCAACTACACGCCGGACGTCGCGATGACGAAGGGCGGCATCCAGCAGGCCCCGCCGCTCGTGGGCGGGGGCCCGACAGGCGTCGGACAGGCGGCCGGCGGAAATGCGCCGGGCGTCTCCACCGGAGCAGGCGCCTCAGGCGGCGCGGCCACCGCGGGCGCTCCCGGCGGATCGAGCGGCCCGGCCGGGCCAGGCGGCGCCGGCGACGCGGCGGGGTCGGGCATCACGGGATCGGGCATCGTCAGCGCCGGCGCGATCGCCTCGACACAGCCCTGGCTGGCCTCGCGGCCGTCGGGCCAGGGGCAGGGGCAGGGGCAGGGGCAGGGGCAGGTGGTGAGTTTCGCGCTCCCCTCGCCCTGGCGCGGATCCGGGCAGACGATCTCGCCGGTCTGGCTCTACCTTCCGCCCGGCTACGGCACGGGCACCCAGCGGTACCCGGTCGTCTACACCGTGCCCTGGGACCTGATCCACTGGTCAATGGGCATCCACGTCACCGCGCTGCTCGACCAGGCCATCACCGCCGGGGCGCTGCCTCCGAGCATCGTGGCGTTCATCGACCTGGCCGGCGGGCCCTTCCCCAACAGTGAGTGCGCCAACTCGTACGACGGCCGCGAGTGGACGGACACGTACGTCTCCTCCACGGTCGTGCAGTACGTCGACAGCCATTACCGCACCATCGCCGATCCCCGGGCCCGCACCATCGCCGGCTACTCGCAGGGCGGCTTCTGCGCCGCGAACCTGCTCCTGCGCCATCCCGACGTGTTCCGCCAGGCGGCGATCTTCGCCGGCTATTTCCAGGCGGGCCTGAGCAGCGGCGAGACCGTCAACGCGTGGATGCCGTTCGGGCACGTCGCCTCCGTGGTCGCGGCCAACTCGCCGATGCGGACCGCGGGCACGCTCCCGGCGGCAACGCGGCGCCAGCTCTTCGTGGTGCTGTCCGCGGAGCCCGACCTGGGGGTCTTCGGCGCGCAGGCCACCCAGTTCGCGTCGGTGCTGACGCGCGACGGCTACCCCACCGACCTCCTGTGGAACCAGCTGGGGCACGCCTGGAAGGCAGTCCGCGAGGAGTTCCTCCCCGCGCTCCGGGCCATCGCGGAACGGGAAGTGCTGACGGGAGTGCTGTCGTGAGCTTGCGTTCCGGGCCCGGCGTCGCCCTCCTCCTGAGGCTGCCGCCGGTTCGCCGGGCGGCAGCCGCCTCGCCGCCGCGCGGCAGGGCCGGCCGTGCGACCACCCTCGTGCCACGTGTGGTGGTGGCGGTGGGTGCGTTCGTCGCGCTCTCGGACGCGTTTGCGTTCGGGCAGGCGAGCCTCGTCAGCGTCCAGGCGCTGCTCCCCTTCGACACGCCGAGCGCCGACCGCCTGATCGCCGCGCTCAGCGCGATCGGCCTCACGGCGCTGACGATCGGACTGTTCCGGGGCAAGCGCCTTGCCTGGTGGCTGGCACTCCTGGTCTTCGCCGCCGGCGTGCCGGTGCAGCTGCTGGGTCTGGGGCACACGGCCGGAGGAGTCGTGGCCGGGATCGCGCTGGCGCTGCTGACCCTCGATCGGCGGCGCTACGGCGTGCGCTCCGCCCGGACATGGAGCTGGACCGCCTGGGGCCTGCTCGCCGCGGGCGGTGCCATCGCAGCACTGGAGACGATCCTCCTGGTGGTACGAGACCCCGCCGATTCGCTCCCCGCCGACCTGCCCGACCTGGCAGGCACGCTGAGCGGCTGGCTCGCGTTCGGCGACCTCTCGGCGCCACCGTCGGGACCCCGGACAGCGCTGATCCTCGGGCTGGCGATCGCCTCCCGGCTGGCGGTCGCGTTGGCGCTCCTCGCGATGCTCCGCCCGGTCGGCGACGATGCGCCCACGCCGCACCTGCGTGCGCGCGTCCGCGAGCTCGCAGCGCGGTACGGCCGTGGGGCCCTGCTGCCCTTCCAGGTCGCCGAAGACAAGCGCTGGTACAGCCCGGCCGGCCGCGAGGGGTTCGTGGCGTACGGTCGCGACGGGCGCGAGGCGGTCGTGGTGGGCGACCCGGTGGGAGACGAGCGTGACCGCTGGGCGGTGTTCGCGTCGTTCGTCGATGCGTGCCGCCGGCACGACTGGATCCCGGTCGTGTACCAGGCGTCGGAGGAGAGCCTGGACGGGCTGCGTGCGCTCGGGTTCCAGGCGTCGCCGATCGGACGCGAGGCCATCATCGACCTCCCGGCGTTCAGCCTCTCGGGTGCGCGGCGCGCGAACCTGCGGCACACCATCACGCGGGCGCGGCGCGGCGGCCTCACCGTGGCCTGGTATCCCGACGGGCTGGGCGACGACGCCGACCGGCTCGGACCGTCCCTCGCCCGCGTCGACGCGGCCTGGCGAGCGGCCGCCGGCTCGGCCGACATGGGCTTCACGATCGGCCGGTTCTCGCCCGGCGAGGTGCGCCAGTCGCCGCTCGCGCTCGCCGTCGACGTGGGTGGCACCCCCACCGCGTTCGTCTCGTTCCGGCCGACCGGCGCGGACCGCGGGTTCGTGCTCGACCTGATCCGGCGCGTTCCCGGCGGGGTGCCCGGGGCGGTGGAGTACTGCCTCGCGGAGGCGGCGGAGCAGTTCCGGGACGCTGGCGCCACCACCCTGTCGCTGGGCCTTGCGCCGCTGAGCGGCCTCGACCCCGCCGGGCAGCGCATGGAGGAGCGCGCGCTGGCCGCCGTCGCCCGGCTGGTTCGCCCGTTCTACGACGTGGAGGGGCTGGCCTTCTTCAAGGACAAGTTTGCGCCGCGCTGGGAGGCGCGGTACGTGGCCGTGCCGTCACGTGTCCACCTGCTGGGGCTCCTGCTCGCCCTCGCGAGACTGCATCTCGGGAGCCTCCGCCGGGCGGCCGTGCACGCCGCGGCGGACGTGGCACGCTCGCAGGTCGCCTGGGTGACCCGGGGGAGGCGCGCGCTGGGCCATTGAGAGCCGCGGCTTCGAGGTCGCGGGTCAATGGGTCGAAGCGAGCGCGTGGATTGCCGGCAGCCCGAGGACTTCCCGCGCACGGGCTTCGTCGTCGACCGTGAACGCGATCTGGATCATCGAATCACGGCGCCCCACGACCAGGATCCCGGTGATGTTGACGCGGGCGGCCGAGAGCTTCTCGGTCAGCTCGGCAATACCTCCCGGCCGGTCCTCGACCTCCACGCAGAGGGTGTCGCCCTCGACGAACGGGATCCCCATGCTGTGGAGGACCTCGCGCGTCATCTCGTCGTCATCGGTGGTGAGCATCGCGCACATCCTGGTGCCGGCGCCACTGCCCGCGATGGACTGGATGTTGATGCCGCGCATGGCGAGGGCCCGCGTCACGTGAGCGAGCTCTCCGGGGCGATTCTCGAGCTGGATCACGAACGGCTGGCCCATGGTCCCGATCTCCTCCGCCCGCCCCGGCCGCGTCGCGTCCGTGTACGCGCCCGGGCGAGCCTGCCTGGTATCGACGCCGGCCCGCGCCGGCCGGCGTGCTCCCTGCCGGCCCGGCATGGTGCCGGGCCCGATCGTCACCGCTCCGCGATGGCCACCTCCCTCGATGTCCCGGGGTCGAGCTCGTCCGTCTCCACCCCGTCGATGGCGCAGCCGCCGCTCGCCTCGACCCCCAGCAACCGCAGCACCTCCGCCGCGGCACGCGGCACCGCCTCGGCGACGGCCGGCGACAGCTGGTCGGTGACCTCGACGTCGAGGTCCGCCTCGACGGCCACGATCCATGGCTGGCCGGGGAGCCGCGCGCCGAGCGCCCGCCCGAGGACGAGCGCCGCCCCGAGGGAGCTGTCGTGCGCCGACGCGAGCCGGTCGCGTCCCCGGTCGGGCAGGTCGTCCAGCCGCAGGCACCGCACGGTCCCCGGCGGTCCGTCGCCGGTGGCGATGGCATCCACGATGATCGCCCGCTCGTAGCCGATGAGGCGCTCCATCAGCCGGAGGCCGCCCAGCGACAGGCGGTCCACCTCGACGCGGTCCGCGCCCCGCGAGCGCTCCCCGCCGGCCCCCGCTGCCCGGGCCGCGAGCAGCGCCTCGATCTCCTCGACGACCCGCCAGCCCACGCCGTCGTCACCGAGAATCGGGTTCCCGAGACCCAGGACGAGCGTCGTTCCCGCATGCGGTTCGCTCATGGCATGCCTCGCGATCCCCGGCTCAGCAGTACTGCCGCAGCACGTCGACGATCGCACCGCCGGCGTCGTGGATGGTGACCTCGAGCGGCATCTGCCCCGGCAGCGAGTGCGTCGCGCACCCGAAGCACGGGTCGTACGAGCGGAACGCCATCTCGATGCGGTTGAGCATCCCGTCGGTGACCACCGTGCCCGCCTTGATGAAGCTCTGGGCGGCACGCCGGACCGACATCGAGATCGGCGCGTAGTTGTTCGTCGTGCCCACCACCAGGTTGACCCGCGTCAGCAGCCCACGTTCGTCGGTCCAGTAGTGATGGGTGAGCGTGCCCCGCGGGGCCTCGACCGTCCCCACGCCCTCGGTCGGCGTCTCGGTGGTGACGGCCCGCACATCGTCCGAGGTGATCTCCGGGTCGGTGGCGAGTTCGAGCATGCGTTCGGCGGCGTACAGCAGCTCGATCAGCCTGGCCCAGTGCGTGGCGAGCCGGTTGTGCACCATACCGTGGCGGCCGGATGGCGACGGCTCGGGCGCGAGCGTGGCGAAGAAGCGCTCGAACTCGGCCTGGGCCAGCGGCGTGGCCATCCCGTCCGCGACGTTCAGCCGCGCCAGCGGCGACGCGACGTAGACCCCCGAATCCTTGCCGTCGACGAAGCCTTTCCACCCCACCCGCTTCAGGTAGGGGAACTTCAGGTACGTCCACGGCTCGACGCGCTCGGCGATCCAGTCGGTGTACTCGGCCGGCTCGTAGGTCCCCAGCGGCTCACCGTCGGGGGCAACGACGCGCACCCGGCCGTCGTAGAAGTTGGGCCGCTGCGCTTCGTCGACCAGCCCCATGTAGTACGTGCGGTCGGTGTAGGCCTCGCCGGTGAGCAGGTCGCGGTACCGCGCGTCGTTCAGCACGATCTGGTCGAAGAGCTGGAGGCTGCCCTGGGCGAACTCGATGGCCCAGCGACCGATCCCCTCGATCTCCGCGCGCTCCGCCTCGGTGATCGACCTGGTCATGCCCCCCGGGACGGCGGTCACCGGGTGGACGCCTCGCCCGCCGATGATCTCGATCACCCGGTGGCCCGAGCGACGCGCCTGGATGACCCGCCCGCCGATCTCCAGCCCGACCTTGCGCACCACGCCCAGGATGCTCCGCTCAGCGATCGGCGCATCGGGTCCCACGATGAAGTCGGGGCCGCCGAGCGCGTAGAAGTGCGTGGTGTGATCGGTGAAGTAGAACCCGCTGTAGAGCAGCTCGCGGAGCAGGCGCGCCGTCCGGGGTGGCGTGACGTGGTAGACGGCGTCCGCCGCCTTGGCCGCCGCCATGTGGTGCGCCTCCGGGCA
>JAJYDP010000352.1 GCA_021777365.1 Chloroflexota bacterium
CCCTGGTCCTGGGCCTGGCGACCCGCTTCGCCGGCGTCATGGGCGCCCTGCTCACGGGGCTCTTCTTCGTCGCGTCGTGGAGCTTCGCCAACGGCGTCATCAACCAGCAGTTCCTGTACGCGGCCCTGTCGCTCTACCTCGCGTTCGTGGGGGCCGGTGCAGTCTGGGGGCTCGATGGAGTCCTTGCCCGGACGCAGCTCCTCGCCAGGACCCCGCTGCGCGTGCTCGTGGCCTGATCACCGACGTCCGGGCTCGTCCGGCCCACCGGGTGCGGGCCTGACGGGCGGGCCGATCCTCCGGCCCTTCCACGGACGATCGCCCAGCCCGTCACACAGAAACCGTCGGAGCGAGCTCCGGCGGTTTCTGGATTCCCTGGCCGGATTCCCGTCCGGTGCTGACGGATTCAGGACACGTTCAGGAGCACCTGCGACGCTGATTGCGGGACCGGACGCAGCCCGAAGCTTTCCGTTCCCCGCCGACCGTACAGGGAGCCATGAAACGCATGCATGACGAATCTTCGAGCGCCCGCACACCCGGGCGGGCCCGCATCCCGTTCATCGCAGCCGGGCTTGCCGCCCTCCTCGGCATCGGCGCGTTCGGCGTTGCGATCGCCTCGGGCGGCCAGTCCTCGCCTGCGGGCGTCGCCATACCGCTCGTCTCGACCGCGACGCAGGCCCCCACGAACGGGTGGTCCGGTCCGGCGGCCGGGATCGGACACGGCGGCCCGGGCTGGATGGGCCCGCGAGGCGGTCGCCCGGGCAGCGGCCCGATGGCGGGCGACATCACGATCACGGCCATCAATGGGACGCAGCTGTCGCTGAAGACGGCGGACGGCTGGACGCGCACGATCGACGCCAGCGGGGCGAACGTGACGCGCGGCGGCCAGACCGTGGCGATCGGGACCCTGCAGGTGGGCGACCAGATCACGTTCCGCGAGACCAGGCAGTCTGACGGCACCTACAAGATCGACTCGATCGCCGTCGTGCAACCGCACGTCGCAGGCACGGTGACCGCGGTCGGCGGCTCGACCGTCACGCTGAAGCAGCTCGATGGCACGTCAACGACCGTCCAGCTGACCTCCGCGACGACCTACAGGCTGGCGGGGCAGCCGGCGACGAAGAGCGCCGTCACCGCGGGTGAGCAGGTCGCCATCGAGGGTACCCTCGCAACGGACGGGACATTCACCGCGACCACGGTCCGGGTGATGCCCGCCGTCGTGGCCGGCACAGTGTCCTCGAAGACGTCCACCACCATCACCATCACGGATCGTGCCGGCAAGTCCGTGACCATCGATGTCGGTGCCTCCACCACGTACCAGGTCAGCGGGACCAGCAACGCGACGATCGCCGACGTCGCGGTCGGCGCGACGATCGAGGCCGGGGGCGCCAGCAACGCCGACGGCTCGCTCACCGCCATCCTCGTGCGCGTCCTGCCGGCCGGCCAGCCGGGTCGCGGTCCGATGGGCGGCTGGGGGATGCGCGGCATGTGGGGCGGTGGCCCGCGCAGCGGCCAGGCGCCTGCGACGCCATCGGCCGGCTCCGGCTCGAACAGCGGCACCAGCGGCGCCTGAGCCGCGAGGCGCCGGCGTCGCCGCGGAGGTCCGGGCGAACCAGCTGCGAGAACCACCCACGCGCGGGGACGCGGCCGGCAGCTCCGGCCGCGTCCGTCTGATGGCCCCGGCGGTAGCATCCCGTACGTGCCTGCACTCGCCCTGCGCTCCGACCCGGGTGCCTCTGCCCCCACGGTGGCGCGACACGGGTCGTGGGTACCGGCCCACGGCGGTCTCCACGCGGATGCCTGGGCGGCCGAGCTTGTCGGTACGGCGATCCTCGTGTTCGGGGGCCTGAGCGCGGTCGTGCTCGATTTCGGCGCGGGATCGCCGGTCGCGGCGGCCATTCCCGGCGTCTCGGCCCGGCTGCTCCTGACGGGGGCGCTCTTCGCAGGCACCGGCGCCATCGTGACCGTGTCGCCCATCGGTCGTCGCAGCGGGGCGCACCTGAACCCGGCGGTGACGCTGGCCTTCTGGTTGACCGGGCACGTGCACCCCCACGACCTCGCCGGCTACGTAGGCGGGCAGCTCGTCGGTGCGCTGGCCGGTGCCGTCGCGCTCGTGGTGGTCTGGGGGCGTGCGGCGGCCTCGGTGCACGACGGCGTGACCCAGCCGGGGGCAGGCGTCGGCCAGCCCGAGGCGGCGGCGATCGAGGCGCTCATGACCGCGACGATGGTGCTCACGATCCTGCTGTTCGTGTCGGGCTCCCGGACGATGCGGTGGACGCCGGCCGCGGTCTGGGCGGTGGTCACGGTGCTCGTCTGGCAGGGTGCGCCGTTCACGGGGACGAGCCTGAACCCGGCACGGAGCCTGGGGCCCGCCCTGGTCGGTGCGAACGTCCACGCGCTGTGGGTGTACCTCGTCGGACCGCCGGCGGGGGCCGTACTTGCGGTCGCGGTCCAACGACTGGTGCTGCCGGGCGTGGTCCCGCTCACCGCCAAGCTTTTCCACGTGGCAAGCGACCGCCCAACCACCCTGGGGCACTTCCCGGGCGCCGTCGGCGAGGGAGCCGCCTGACCGGCGGGTTCTCCCGGGCCCGCGTCGGGTGCGCCCGTGAGCCGGGGGCACCCCGCTACCCGGACCGTCAGCAGATCACGTCGGCGTCCAGGCCACCGGGTGCGCCGGACCGGCCGACCGGCACGCTGGTAGTTGCGCCGGCAACGAACTGCCATGATCCTGCGGCCCCTGACGGGCGAACGGGTCGTCCCCCTGTGCCAGTGGAGCGAGTGACATGGGAACCATGGATGCAGGCGTGCTGGTCCTGCGGGTCGTCGCGGGCCTCGGCCCGGGAGCGATCTCCCTGGACCACGCGCTGGGGCTCGATTGCCCTGGCGACGCGCGAGCCGCGTCGCTGCTGCTCGGGACCGTGGCGGCGCTGGTGGCGCTCCTTCTTCCGCGCCTGGCGACGCCGGCATCAGCGGCGGCTGTGTCGCGCTGACGCCCGCCGCCCTGGCACGGACCGGGGAGGGGAGCTGCCCGCCTGGCCGGCCGGTCAGTCCCGGGCCGGCCCCCTACGGGCGCCCGGAAGTCGCGGCGTAGCCCCGGAGGACGGCGTCGACCACGCGCTCCGCGAAGTCGCGGGTCAGGTCACCGCCGAACATCAGGCGGAAGTAGACCGGCCCGACCAGCAGCTCGGTGGCCACATCGACGTCCGAATCGGTGCGCAGGTCGCCCCGCCTGATCCCGCGCCAGATCGCCCGCCGCACCTCGTCCCGGCGCCCCTGCACCACGCTGGCCCGGAAGGGATCCCCGAGGAGCGGGTTCATGGCGATCTGCGAGAGCAGGGCCGCGATCACCGGTCCGAAGGGCGTGTCGTTCACCGCGCGCATCGCGTTCAGCGTGGCGGCCAGCAGTTCCTCGCGAGTGTCGCCCGTGTCGGCGATGACGATGTGGGGGGAGGCGAGCTCCTCGAGCACCGCCAGTGACAGCTCCTCCTTGGAGGCCCAGCGCCGGTAGATGGTGGCTTTGCCGACGCCCGCCCGGGCCGCGACGTGCTCCAGCCGGAGGCCGGCGAACCCATCGCTGACGAGCAGTTCCCGGGCGGCATCGAGGATGGCCCGCTGGACGCGGTCGCTGCGGGGCCGCCCCCGGTGCGCGGGCTTCCCGGGTGGGGTCGCCGGTGAGTTGCGGAACGGGGCGTCTTGCATGTCCGTCATCATCGTCATATGATACGCAACGGATCGTATCGTCACAAGGTGACTCTCGCATGACCGACAACTACCGGGTTCTCGCCTCCATCGAGGCGGCGCAGCACGACACGCCGTTCTGCGCCTGCGGTGCACCAGCCGTGCTGGTCGGGCGCGGCCGGACCGTGTGGCTCGAATGCTCGACGCTCGGGGAGCACAGGTCCGCGCTGCGCCGACTGCTCACGCTCGATCTCGCGGCAGGCCACACGAGCCGATTGGTGCTTGACCTGGCGGGCGACGACGCGGCGGGGTTCGACGCGGCCGCCTGAGGCGACCCGCCGTCCAGGGTGGCGGCGATACTGTCCGCGGGCCTGATCGGCGCCCGAACGCTCGTCGAACGGCCAGTGGGCCCCGAGTTCGCGCGGACCATTCCGTCGCGCGACGGCGGGCCAGCGCCTCGTCGACCCGGCGCTGGTGGCGTGCCCGGCCGGGTCTCGAGACTAGCGGCCCGGCCGCAGGTCGACGCTGAAGTCGAGGTGCGCGCGGAGCATCGCCAGGGCATCGCTCCAGAGCGCGATAGCCTCCGCCCAGGCGTCGATCCCACCCGGGATCTCGAGGAGAAAGGGACCGTCCTCGAGCTCCATGTGGGTTCCGTACCCCGCAGGGCCGATCGCCACGTGGACGTCGGTGACCAGGGATTCGTCCGGGAGCCACGGCCGGCGGAACGCGAACCGCGAGTCGGGCTCCGCACGCGTCACCTCCCACCACACGCGCCGATCCGGCCAGGCCAGCACCGACCGCGATCCGACCGCCAGACCGCCCTCGATCTGGACGGGGAACCACCGCGCGAGCTCTTCCGGGTCGGCCCAGGCACGGAACACGCGCTGCGGAGGGGCGTTGAGGCGGCGACGCAGGCGCACCCAGCGCCGCAGGTCGGTTCCGGGCGGAAGCCGCGGTTCGTCGTCTCCCATGCGGTCCCCCTGTTCAGCCGGAGTTCGGGCCCGGCGTCACGGCCGGTCGATCCCTTCCTCGTCCAGCAGCCTCGCCCGGAGGGCCAGGCGTTGCTCCTCGAGCCACACGATCAGCACGCGCCGGCGATGCGCGTACCAATCTTCGCCCTCCCAGCCACACGAGCAGCGCATGACGCGGCCCGGCGGGACCCGGAGAAGGTGGCCGGCCAGGAAGGCCACCTCCACGCGCTCAGACGTCAGACGGATCAGCACTGGACGCCAACCTCGGCCCAAGTGTGGTCGCGCCCCACCCCGGGTGCAAGGGCCGAGCCGCCCGGCGGCACTCCGGGGTTCGAGTTCTCACGGCCAGCCCCCCAAGGCGGCCACGCGCGACGTGGGGCAGGCCTGGAGGGTCAGTGGTACCGAAGCTCGGGATGCAGCCGGGCGAGCTGGTCGCGCAGGTCGGGAGCCTCGTCGAGGAGTGCGAGGACTTCGAGGACGAGCTTGTTCACCGCGCTCGTCCCGGTCTGGCGGGCGGCCGCTTCGACGAGCTCGCCGAGCCGTCGCGCGGCGGCGGCATCCTGGTCGCGCAGGAGTCCGGCGCCGAGCTCCTCGGCGACCGCCGCCGCCAGGAGCGCAGCCACGCGCTCGTCCACCTTCGCGCGGCGCAGGCGAGCGGCCAGATTGGGCGGTTCGGGGCGTACGGTGTCCATGGCGCCTACCTCGGGCTGAACGGCCCGGGGCAACGCAGACCCCGGGCGACCATGACGGCGGCGCCCACCGACAGGAACACGACGGTCGGGCCACCCGACAGGACGACCGGCGTTGGCATGGGAGCGTCCCTCCGAACGGCCGGACGGTCTCGCCAGTCGCTCCGCACGGTCCCGGCGGCCGCCGTGTGGGCCGCGCCTCGTCGCTTCCCGCGATCGTGTCGCATGGTCGTCGGCCGACGCCGGGTCGGCCAGAGTCGTTGCGCCCGAAACAGACGACCGGATGGCGCGATCGGCTACGCTGCGCCCGTGCGCGCCGGATCGCTCCGCATCTTCCGCATCGCCGGCATCGACGTGTATGTCCACGTCAGCTGGCTGGTGATCTTCGCGCTGGTGAC
>JAJYDP010000353.1 GCA_021777365.1 Chloroflexota bacterium
CGCGCCCGCCTCGGTCGACGCGCTCGTGCGTGACGTCGCGACCGAGCTCGGGCGCGCGGTGGAGCGGCTGGGACACGACGCCGGCTACCCGCAGCCCTGAGCGATCGCGACTCCTGAAGGAGCCCCGGACCCCGGGCGGTCGCCGTTCGCGGACGCTCGCGGACACGCGCGACCGCGCGTCCCGGTGGCCCAGATGCGGCTCGGCGACGTGCCGATCCCGCCCGGAACGACCGGGTGCGCGCGGTCAAGACGCGGTGTCAGCGGATGACGGTCAGCGGGCGCCGTTCGCGCCGCGCGGGCGAAGCTGCGGGGTTCCGCCTCCGCGGGGCTCGGTCATCGGGATGGAGGCGATCTCGCTGAGTTCCTCCGTGACGAAACCGCTCGCCACGCCCCAGTAGTAGCAGACGAGCCCGACGACGATCTCGAGGATGTCGCTGGCGGGGAACGCGAGCGTGGGGTTCTTGAGCGGACCGTACTCGCCCACGTACGAGATGAGGTACGTCACCAGCACGAGCGCCAGCAGCCAGGCGGATCGCTCGATGTGCATGCGCCCGATGGGATTGCTGAACCACCACATGACGGCCGCAAAGACGATGATCGTCGCCGCCATGAGGACGAAGTACACCGGGAACGACAGCGACCCGGGGGCCTGCGTCGTGCCGGTGATGAGGACCCAGCCGCCGAGCTTCTCGACGATGATCCAGGCGATGAGGAACAGGGTGCCGACGACCAGGCCCACGTCGCGCCTGATCCAGCCGGCGTTCGGCGCGAAGTACCAGGCGAAGACGGCCAGGCCCACGAACACGCCGGCATAGACCTCGGACAGGACCGTGAAGCCGGACCAGTAGACGATCATGACGGCGGCCAGGAATCCGATCGGCGCGAGCAGTTCGGCCGCGGGCAGCCGGAACGGCCGGGTGAGGTTGGGGGCGGCGCGGCGCATGATCGGCAGGCCCAGCCCGCCCATGATGTAGGTCAGCACCGTGCACGAGGTGATGGGGCCGACCAGGCTGAACCAGCTCGGCAGCGGGGCGAAGAACAGGCAGCCCACCACGAACGTCGCCAGCAGCGAGATCCACGGGATCCCGTACTGGTTCATCCGCTCGAACGCCCGCGGGAAGTAGCGGTGCACGCTCATGCCGTAGATGGCGCGCGTGCCGGTTCCGAGGTAGATCCAGCCGGTGCCGGACGGCGAGATGGCGGCGTCGATCAGGAGCAGCGTCGCGAACGCGCCGAGCAGTCCGATCCCGGTGGCGTTGAGGGCCGAGTAGAGCGGCGCGGTCGCCCACCCGCTGGCGGTCAGCTTGGTCCAGTCACCGACCGGGATGCCGGCCTTGCCGAAGTTGAGGGCACCGGTGAAGGCGAGCTGCAGCCCGACGTAGATGACGATCCCGATCACGACCGACAGGATCGTCGCCAGCGGCAGGTCACGTTGCGGGTTGCGGGCCTCGCCGCCGTACTCGAGCGCCTGCCGGAAGCCCAGGTACGAGAAGACGATTCCCGACGTGGCGATGGCCTGGAGGATCGGCGACACGCCGAGTGGAGCGAAGCCGCCGTAGCTGCTGAAGTTCGAGCCCTTGAACGCCGTGAACAGGAGCAGGAACGTCAGGGTCGGGATGATCAGCTTCCACCAGGTGATCCAGCGGTTGAGCTCGGACAGGAACCTGATCCCGACCAGGTTGACGAAGAAGAACAGGACCATCAGGGCGATCGCGAAGATGATCCCGTTCGGCCAGGACAGGACCGTGACGCCTCCCGCGACGGCCGTGAAGTGCGCTCCCGAGAACTTCGTCGAGAGGTACGTCACCACTCCCTCGGCCTCGATCGCCGCGACCGAGCTGGCGGCGAGGGCGTAGGCCCAGCCCAGGATGAAGCCGGTGAACGCGCCGTGGGTCAGGGCCGGGTAGCGGACGATCGCGCCCGACCGGGGCAGCATCCCGGCGAGCTCGGCGTACGTCAGGGCGATGAAGAGGACGAAGATGCCGCCCAGGATCCAGGAGACGATCGCGGCCGGGCCGGCGACGGCATCGGCGCCGATCACCCCCAGCAGCCAGCCGGAGCCGATGATTCCCCCCATCGACAGGAACAGCAGCTGCTGCAGCGACATGGAACGCCGCAGGCCCTTGTCGGCTTCCTCGAACGGGGCCTCCCTGAGGTCGTTCGCCGTCCCGAGATCATCCGCCATCGCGCGCCTCTCCTTCGACGCTTCGCGCGCACATGGACGCGGAGCCTGCGAACGATCGCTCCGCCGCGCGCTTATGCGCGTATTCGCACTAGTCGTGTGGCGCCGCAACGGTCCGGTTTGGCGATACACCTTGCAGATGCATATCAAACCGGAATGGCGCGTGGCGATCGCGCTCCGGTTCGCCCTGCGGTCAGGCTGCCGTGGGCGATCGGCTGATCTCGCTCGTGGGTCGCCGGCTCACCCGTGGCCTCGGGTCGCGTCGTCGGCCCCGGGCCTCCTCGTCAGCCCCCGGCCCCGCCGCCGGCTCCGCCGATGGTTCCGCCTCCGCCGCCGGGACCCGGCGAATCGGTGCCGTCCGGTGAACCCGTGCCGTCCGGCGAGGACGATCCGGCGCCCGGCGTGGAGACCGCCGCGGGGACCCTTCCGCCCGTGGTTCCGCCCGGCTGCGGCGATGCGCTCGGCGCCGGGTTGCCGCCCGACTGAGGCGATGCGGTCGGCGCCGGGTTGCCGCCCGGCTGAGGCGATGCGGTCGGCGCGGGGACCTGTCGAGGCGGCTGGGTCTGGCGGGGACCCGTCGGCGAGGTCGTGGGCGAGGTCGTCGGGGAGCCACGGCCGCCGCCGGCGCCCTGGGACGGCGATGCCGACGGTGAGGTCCCGACCACGGGCGACACCCGCGATCCCGGTGTTTCCACAGGCCCCGCGGTGCCCGAGATCCCCGGCGTGCCTGTCGCCGGTGCCGCAGCACCACCGGGTCCGGGCCGCCGGCCGCCGGCCGAACCGCCCGGCGTGCCCGTCGGCGCTCCGGAGGCGACCGCCCCGCCCATCCGAGACGCGGAGCCCGCGGCACCGGCCCCGCCCCCGGCGGGCATCCCGGGTGACGCCCCCGTGGAACCGCCCGACCCCGCCTCGCGGCGGAGATGCAGCTCGAGCATCGTCGCGGCCTGCAGCGCGCCGGCCACGTCCGGCCCGGCACCCGGCCGTTCTCGCAACCGCTCCAGCACCTGCACCTGCGCGGCCAGGCGCTGCAGCAGCCGTGTCCGTTCCGCGGACCCGACCGGCGCGATTTCGAGCGCGTCCCGGCCGATCTGCGCGTAGACGTCGAGCGCTGCCGCCTCCGCGTGCGGGTCGCCCGCGGTCGTGGCGGCCTCCGCCTCCGCCAGCCGGCGATCCAGTCTCACGACCTCGGCATCCAGGCGAGCGCCGGGAGCGGAGGGGAGCACGAGCTCCTCCCATGCGACCCGCAGTTCGTACAGCGGGGTGGCCGGGGGCGCGGCCGCGGTTGCGCCGGCCATGAGGACCACCGCGCACGCGACTCCGGACATGGCCGCGGCGGTGCGGATCCCGGACCAGCGCCATCGTGCACCGGACGGTCGCTCCGCAGGGCGTCCTGGGACCGGCGCGCGGTCGCGAGCGCGGCGCCGGACATCGAGCTCGCGCCGATCCGCGGGCCGCGGCCGTGCGCCGTGCAGCACGGCCCGGGGGATGGGCCCCGAGCCCGCGGCGGTCTCCGCCGCGGGCTCGAGCCGGGTCATCGCCTCGCGGTATGCCGCGAGGAGGGGGGCCGCGGCGGCCTCGACCTGCGGCGCAAGCAGGCCGTCGTCCGACCGCGCGGCCACGCCGAGCGCCAGCACGAGCGCGTCGGACTCGTCGCCCCACGCAGCGTCGCCGACGGCTCCCGATCCGCCGCGGAGTGTCCGCAGCCGCGCGCGCAGGATCGCCACGAGCCCGGTCATCGCCCGACCTCCGCGGTCACGCGACCCCGTGCCTGCTCGGCGAGGAGTCCGCGAAGCGCGCGAAGCGCGCGGTGCTGGAGCACCCGGACCGCGCCGTCCGTCCGGCCCATGAGCCGGCCGACCTCGCGCGGCGACAGCTCCGCGAAGAAGCGGTAGACCAGCACGTCGTGCTGGTCTACCGGGAGTCGCTCGAGTGCCGCCAGCAGCTCGGCCCGGTCCAGGGCGGCGATCGCCAGGTCGTCTGGGCCTTCCCGCCCGGAGGGAAGCTGGAGCGCGACATCGATGGCGGCGGGATGGGCCCGGCGGCGCTCATCGATCGCGGCGTTCCGCGCGATCCGGAAGACCCACGCGGCAAACGGAATCCCCTGGCGCCGCTCGAACGTCGCCAGGCCCTCGATCACCCTCACGAACGTCCGCTGCATGAGCTCCTCGGCGACGTCCGCGTCGCCGACCTCGTGTCGCAGGTACCGGAGCACGCGCGGAGCGAAGCGTTCGTAGATCGACGAGAACGCGGCGTCGTCGCCGTCGCGCGCCAGATCCACGAGCGCTTCGATGTCGGTCGGTTCGATCCGCCCTGACGTCCCAGTCCCCTCCCCCGGGGCACAGGGGACGCGAGTGCCCGGAACACCAGTGAACCGCCGTCCGGGCGGCACGTCGAGAAACTTCTGGACCGTTCCGCGGGCCGAGGGCCCACCCTGTCGGAGGCCGATGGCCGGAGGACCCGGTGCACATGGAAGGGCGGGCGCCTGCTGCACGGGCGCCCGCCCTTCCCCGGACACGCGTCGGGGCTCCGTCGGCGTGGAGAGGGCGTGACCTGGCCCGAGGTCACGGCACGACGCCTACGGCCGCCCCGACCCGGCCCGCAGCTGGATACCCGACTCGGTCTGGGTCTGGGTCTCGGTCTGGGTCTGGGTCTGCGTGGCGGTCTGTGTCTGTGTCTGTGCCTGGTTCTGCGGCATCTGCGTCTGGGCCTGGGTCTGGACCTGGCCCTGGACCTGGGACTGCGCCTGGACCTCGGTTTCGGCGGCCGTCATGACCTGCTCCTGGGTGCGGACCTGGGCGGGCGTGCCGGTGCCGGCCTGTGCGCCGGTCCCCGCTTCCGCCTGCAGCCGGATCCGGGTCTGCAGCTGCGTGCCGGAGCCGGCCTGTGCCTCGACCCCGGCCCGGGTCTGGACCTGCGACTGGAGCCCTGTGCCGGCCCCGGTGCACGAACCGTCCCGGGCCTGGACCTGGTCGCGGTCCTGGACCTGGTCGCGGTCCTGGAGCTGACTCCCGGTTCCGGCTGCGTCCGCGACGGCCACGGTGGTCACGACGGCATCAGCTGCCGTCGCCGCCCCGTCGGTGACCGACGCCGGACCGTGCGGGCCCGGAGTGTCGTAGTCCCGGCTGTTGAGAGTGTCGTGGTCGTAGCCGTCCCCGGTGCCGTAGTCGTGGTCGTTCAGGTTGTCGTAGTCGTAGACCGTGGTCTGGAGCAGGTCCGGGTCCCGGTCGCGATCAGACGTCCGGAGCCGGTCCGGATCCTGGTCATGGTTCGGCGTCGACAGGTAGTCCTGCGACTGCGTCCGGAGCTGATCGCCGCCAGACGGCGTCAGCGCCGCGCCGGCCGCGACGCCCGCCACCATCAGCACCATCGCGCCCACCGACAGCGCCGCGAGGAATCCGCGTGCGGATCGTCCACCCATGTCTGCCTCCCGTTCCGGGCCGGTCCCGCTCCTCCCTGTCGCGGCGCCCTGCCAGTGGAAACGGACGGCACGCCGTTCCGTTACAGCGACGGCCGCCCGGCGGATGCCCACGGGACGGACC
>JAJYDP010000354.1 GCA_021777365.1 Chloroflexota bacterium
CGGGAGATCGCCGAGTCAGCCGAGGACTGGGGCTGACCACGGCCCCACGGGTTTAATTGCAAGCTTACGCGGTGCGCCCTTATCGCCAGCCACTTCACTTTCACCTCCCGCTGAAGGCCATAGTCTAGGCGGCGACATTGGCGCAAGAAGGATCTGCGCCTAAAGGTGTGAAACCTTTCCCTTGTATTGGTCCTCAAGGGCCTGGTAGAGGCGCGGCACGGTGAGGTGCCTTGGACCCGACAGGCGCGACCCTCATCCTGTCGACCCTGCCTTGCAGGGTCCCCCTCACCGTGCTTCTCGGCGCCGACCGTCGCGGCCTGCCGAATGGCCCCCCGAACGGTCAAGAGGGCACCTTGCGGTTCAGTCGGCGGCCGCAATCGTGAATGCCACCGCGGGGGGCCTTAACGCGCGCCATGCCCAGGCCGCCTCGACCGCGCCGAGCCACTGGCGAGACCGACCCGCCCGACGCGTTCCAGGGGGATGACGGATGGGCAGGCACACCTCGGCAGGCCGGCTCCTTATCGGCCTCACGATCGCGGCCGTGCTGGGCGGCTGCGCTGCCGCTGCATCTTCGCCGCCTGCGGCGACGGCCGCCAAGCCGGCGTCACCCCCGCCCGCGGCCAGCGCGCCGGCCCTGACGCCCACGGTGGCGCCGTCGGAGGCGGGCTCCCAACCGACGGCGGTCGCGTGTGGGCCGGTCGCGGTGGTCTCGGGGACGGAGAACTGCTACATCACCGAGGGCACCGTCACGACCGACGCCGATGGCAGGAGCCACAGCCGGGGCGGCACCGTCCAGTGCACCGACATCGTCAATGACGCGCGCGTCACGGGCGCCGTCACGGGGACCTGGGCCAGCGACCGCTGGGGGACCGAGAGCAGCGGTGCGCTCGTCCAATGGGGCGTCCTTCGGCTGGAGAACGAGGAAGGGGCCTGGGAGGGCCGCTACACGGGCGTCTACTCGAGCGACCGCGGCGACACCATCGTCTTCTGGTGGACGGGGACCGGTGGGTACGCTGGCCTCACCTACTTCGAGCTGGTCACGGGGTCCGGGCCCTGGGTGCTCCAGGGCCAGATCTTCCCCGGCACCCCTCCCGCGCCGTAAGACGTGCTGGACCTGCAGCCACGCGTGGGTCGCGCCGTCGTTCTCGTGCCTCTGTGGCGCGCCAGAGGTCCGGCAGCCCCCGTTGGCGGTGCTGGTGGGGGCTGCACTCGTGTCGGCGGGATTGTCAGACCTTTCCCCGGTACTGATCCGCGGCCATCCCGGCGCACCGGTCGCGGAAGCGGGGAACCCGAGGCTTGCTTCGGGCTCTCGCGCATGCGATGACGCTGGAACTGCGTCAGGGGGCGACGGTGACCTGCGCCCAGCCGACGAACGGGACACCGAACAGCTGGCCGTCGAGGAGATTCTCGCGCTGGGTGCCGTACGACGAGGGCACCGTGATGGACGGAGAGAACCCACCTAGACCGTTCAAGACGACGCCAGTGATGACAAGATTGCCCCCGCCCGACGTCCAGGTGACGTCGCCCGAGTCGGGGATCGCGCCGGCCGGGCCGCAGCCTGCCCCGGTGTGCCCGCAGTCGGAGCCGGTGTAGGTGCCCGTGCCGTCCGAGCTGAGCTCGATCCAGAGCCAGGCCCCGCCGACGCCGTACTGCGCGCCGATGCTGTTGGCCGAGATCTCGACCTGGTAGACGGCGGTATTGCCGTAGTCGGCGGCGGCCACGCCCGGCCACGCCATCACCAACCCGCCCGCGAGGCTGCCCGCCATCACTCCGGCGAGCGCCAGCCTCCGCACCCGAGAACCCATCGCGTGCCCCCCTCGGCGCGCACAGGGCCGCCACCCCAGGAGTCGGTCTCGCCATTGGCCCAGCCCGCGTCGGCGACCGGTCGAGGGACGCGGGGCTGGAGGGCCGATACCCATGCCCCCCAGGAGACGCGACGATGGCATCCCAGCATCTGGCGCTGCCACTACCCCGGCAAGTCAGTGCTGCCGCTTGACCGAACGCGCACCATCCGGTACCCACGACATCGTTGACGTGCTTTTCGCCGATAGCGTCTGGACCGGGAGCGGGCTTGTGATCGGGGAAGCTACTGCGGGCTGCGCGCTTCGGGAGCCGCATCGGTGCGGTCAAACGTCGCGACGATCTCTCCTCGCCGGTGTTCGTCGATCCACTCGCCCAGGCCCGCCCCGCTGCCGAGCACGAGCAGGAGGTCGACGAGCGCCGCGGCGAGGAACAGGACGCGCCATATCGTGCCGCTCTTGCCCGGTCGTCGCACCACCGAGCGGCTGGAGTATCCGTGCTCAGCGAGCGCCTGTGCCTCGCTCGCCAGGAGCGCCTCACCCTCGGTGTCGGGCGGATAGCGCCGGATCACGGTCGTCGCGGCACCGTCGGCGATCGCGCGCGCAAGATCGACAGAGAGTGGTTTGCCGCGGGCCGCTGACGGCGCCGTCACTGCGAGCGTCTCCCCGCGGCGCCAGGCGACCACGCGGCCGACGCCGATGGCGGTGCCATGCCCGGCCAGGAGGGGGACGCTGGACCACGCGCATAGGCAGGCGACTCCGGTAACCAGGTCCACCAACGTGATACCTGTCGCCCCGCGGTCAAGCCTGGCGACTGTCAGCACAATCAGCGCGACGGGCAACGCAAGGACGCCGCCGATCAGGGCGCCACGCGGGGTCGTACGACTCGGCGCGATCGCCGACAGCAGCCCGGTCACGAAGCTGCCACCGGCAAGCAGCGCCACGGCCCAGACCACTTGGTCCATAAGAACGGCGAGCAGCGCGGCTCCCGCCGAGAGAAGCACGCCGATGGTGGGGAGAGCAGAAGACCAGTCAACCGTCGGCTTGGCGACGCTCTCGGTGACCAACGCCGCGGCCGGCGCTCGGAGGGGCCCGCCGGCTGCGACACCGAGGTGCCGGACGAGCGAGAGTCCATCGACAGCGAGGCCGCCGAGCACCATGCCGATCCCCAGTGGCGGGGCGGCCAGGATGAACATCACTGCCCCGGTCAGGGCGCCAACCAGTGGCCACATGGCCGGCTCGCCGGCCGCGGGGAGGAAGCCGAGCGCAGCCGCCACCGCCGCGGCGATTCCACAGACAAGGCACGCAGCCGCCAGCCCGGCGACCACTGGCGTCCAGGATCGCCGTCCGCCGCTCGCGAGCGACATGGCGATGCCCAGCGCGCAGAACCCCGTCAGCCAGAGCACTGCTGGCAGCAGGGACTGTGGAGCCTGCAGGCTCGCGAGGACGGCGATCGCCACGACGGCGACGATCCCGAGCGCCGATCCAGCAATGGCCCGTCGGTCCCCCATGGTGATCGTGCGTCGACCGGAGGGTCCGCGGCTGCCCAGTACCATCTAGTGCGCCTGCCCCCGGACGGATCCACGGGTCGTTTCGCCACTGGCTCGGCGCGGTCTCGGCGGCCTTGGGGCTGGTGCACGCCCCGCGGGTGGCTCTCGCGCCAGCGCACCGTGTCCGTCATGAGCCAAGCGCCGCCCGCCCGCCGCCGCGCTTCCGGGTCCCCCGCGGTTGCGTCGCGCTCCGTGAGCCACGAGCGCGGCCACCATCAGGAGTGGCCCCAGGTCCGAAGAAACATGCCGGCGTACGGCACGTTCGGACCGTAGACGCACATTGACGCCAGCGCGCTCTTGGAGGCGGGCACCCGGGCTGTTCCGTTCTGGTCCCACTGGAACACCATGGTAAGTACCGAGTACTCGTCGGTCATTTGATCGACGGTGAAGTAGTGGCGGTACTCCCAGCCAAACATCCCGTAGAGCACCGTCGGCTGGGCCGGGTTGATCGTGTCCACCATCTGGCCGCCGTACACCATGACCGGCCTGCCGTCGCCGTTGACGTCGAAGTAGAGCAGCGCGTTGCCGGGATAGAGCGGTGCGCTGCGATCCACGGTGAAGCTGAAGGTTCCGTCCTCCGTGAATTCAGGCGGGATGGCCGTGTGGCAGCCGAACGTGTGGAGCCCTTCCGTCCAGTAGCCGGCGGGCAGCTGGATCGTCAGGGAGGTGGCCTTGTAGGAGGCGCACCACGAGGCGTTGTCACCAATCGCCGTGACGCCTGCCGGAGCCAGAAACGTCCACGCGAACAGGACCGCTGCGGCAAAGGGGACCCGCCGCTTCATGGGAACTCCCTCCGCTGCGGACGGGTCGGTCTCGCCAGTGGCTCGGCGCGGTCGAGGCGGCCTGGGCATGGCCGCGCGTCAACGCCCCCCGTGTACGGGGCAAGCATCGGGCTGCTTGATGCCGGTGCAAGAGCCGAAGGACCCGAAGGTCAAGCGCTCCGTCAAGCACTGGCCGCCCGGACGGGAGGCCCCGACGGGCGCCGGCTCGCGGTTGCACGAGCGCCAGCGCGGCTGCCGCGTCCACGTGGAGCGGGGTGCGGACAGCTTGCCCTGGCGTATCCTCGCAGCCAGCTGGCCAACCGGGTGGAGCGGCGTCTCCCAAGGCTGCGAGGCCACATGGGGCACAACAGTCACTCCAGCGCGCAAACCGCTGCGCAAGTGGGATGAACTGGTGACAGGTTGGTCGGGGCGCCTGGGACAGCCCCGCGACCACCGACCTTCCGATCACGATGCGGCTGGCCGAGCCGCCGGAGCCTTTCGACTGGCTCCGAAGCGCATGACGCGCCGGCCCCGCTGCCCAGCCGAGCGCGCCACGGACCGTGAGGTCGGCGGGGTTGCAGCCGTGCTGGTTGCCGGGTCGGAGAAAGCGGCTGCCCACCGACTCGGCCTGTTCCACTCGACCGCACAGCCCTGCAGCGGGATCGACCCCGGCATCTGACCTACCCCGACGATGTCTGCCACCTGCCTGAAAGAGGACGGCGCGGGCAAGGTCCGGATGTCGAGCGACCTCGACCGCCCACGAACGGCGGCTACGACGCGCCGATCGCTCCGGCTATATAAGATCGTTCAACGCCGCCTCGGCGCGGAGGACCGCGCGGTGCCGGTCGGCGAGCGCGCTGCGGCCGCCGATCGCCAGCAGGACCAGCGCGTCGGCCTCCTGGGCGAATCCCACGGCGTCGGCGTCCGCGCGCACCAGCCGGTCGATCGCGCCCGCAAGCGAGCGTGCCAGCTCGTCGCCAACGCGGTGCAGTGCCGCGCGCTGCAAGCGAACGGTCTGCGCGGCCTCCCGGAGCAGGCTGTCCTCGCTCCGCTCCGCCTGGGCCAAGAGCTGGTCGAGGCGCGCCCCCGCCTCGCTCTCGGCGATACGGCGCGTCTCGCGTAGCGACTCCATGCCCCGGGCAGCCTCGCCGGCGCGGCAGCGCGCGTCCACGTAGCGCTGCCGCGCATCCATCGCCCGACCCCCGAAGGTGGGACTCGCGATCCCTGGGCTACGAGAGCGCGCCGCAGACGTCGGTGAGCAGCTGCGGATGCCCCTTGAAGCTGGTGAAGGTGAAGCTCCCGTCGCCGGCGAACTCCTCGGTGACGACCGCGGGTCCCGCCGTCATCACCACGTTGGACGGGAACCCATAGTCAGTGAGGTTCGGCGCCCAGAACAGTGCACGCCCGAGGAAGGTGCCGATGGCAGTCGTGCCGTCGGGGAGGAACGTGAACGTCCCCGGTCCTCCGGCGTTCACCACGACGGTCTTCGAAGTGTCGACGTTCGTCGCGGCGAGCATGAGTGACCCGGTCACGGTCAGCACCGTCGAGCCGTCGGGCAGGCTGGTGGACGTTGCGTACTCGCGGTCGGCCAGAACGTCCAT
>JAJYDP010000355.1 GCA_021777365.1 Chloroflexota bacterium
GGAGAATCCAAGGTGGGTTATTGTGCAAGGGGTTGGGAGCAACTGGAGACATGCGTGCCCCAGGTCTCGGATCCCCACTTCGTCCTGTCCGTCCTAGCGAGATCTGGAGCAGTATGCAGCAAGCGTGATGGCCCCTGGTGGTTCGTCCAGAGGCCATCGGTGCTCGTTGCGTCGGGCGCGCTACTTGCCCTTCTTGCCCGCCTTCTTGTCCGGCTTCGCCTTCTTGTCCTTGACCACCGCGGTCTCCTTCGAGCAGGTTGACGGCGCACAGGCTAGCGCAGCCGCGGGCCCTCCGCGGCCTTCCGCTGCCGGGGCTCCCGGGCTGCGGCAGGCGCTGGCGCGCGTGGGACACGCTCCTCGTGCGGACGAAGCCGATCGCGTGCCGGGCGCTCGAGATCGAGGGCGCACGGTGCGTCCACCACGTGGGGCTCGACGCCGGACGCATCCGTCGTCGACACGAGGGACCCTCGAAGACCCTCCGCGAGCGGCACGGGCACACGCCCCTCTCGGTCGCCGAGGGCATCCCGTCGGGTGGCGGGCGGCGCATCGTGGGGACGGGCGCCGAGGGCGGGCTGCCCATCGGCCCGGAGGTGTACGGGGAGGCGCCGCGAGGCGGGATAAACATCCTTGCCCTCCCCGCCGGCGAGGCATGCCGGCTCACGACGCTCCGGCCAGCGGCGGTGGACGCGCTCCTCCACGTCACCCGCTGAGCGGGCGGCACGCCCCATCCACCGCTGCGTGCCGGTGGCGGGGTTCAGGCGAGCTGGGCGGGGGGCTCGACGCCCGAGGCGAGCAGTGCTCCAATCGGGGGAGTCCACCCCGCCCAGGTTGAGTGGCACGCCTGTGGGCGGGATCGGTCAAGGGCTTCCAGCGCGAATGTCGACGGCCAGCGAAGGGGCGAAGATCCTTGACGAGCCAGGCCCGACCCTGTGGGGCGGCGACACAATGCTCCTCTCCGGCCAGGTCGAGCGCACGACGCCGTACGAGAAGGGCTTCCCCTTCCAGCAGAAGCGCGACGGCGACGCTTGGGCGCCGGATACCTGGATCTGGAACGACCAGAACCTCGTCGTCAACGTCCATGACCGGGGCCTCGTCGTGACGAGCGGCTGCTCTCACGCCGGCGCCTTCAACGTCATGCGCAGCGCAAGACGGCTCACCGGCGATCCCGCCCTCTGCTGATCGTGCGGAGGCCGATTCCACCTGCTTTGACGCAGGCGAGCGCCTATCATGCTGTCGGTCCGCGGTTCATTGCTGTCGGTCCACGGTCCATGCCGGGTGCGTAGACCGAATCTCGAACCTCGTGACCGCGTCGGGCAACTGACTAGCTGATCGTTGACGCTCGGCGGACAGGTGCCTGCCGCCAACGATCTGTTCGGGGGATGGCCCCCGAGGGTGCGATGGCCAGCGTCGGACTCATCGTGAACCCGGCCGCCTCGCGGGATGTGCGGCGTTTGACGTCCCTGGCCCGCACGCTCGACGCGCACGAGCGCGTCAACACCGTGGCTCGGATCTTGCGCGGACTGGGCGCCACGAATGTCGCCACGATCCACTACATGCGCGAACCCTGCCGTGTCGTGGAACGCTCCTTCGAGGAGCTGGCCAGCACTCGCCTGCCGCTTGGGTGGGATGGGACCCCGCGGCTACTCCCGGTCGTGCTGCCCGGGGGAGGCGACGCCGACGGTGCGGGTGGCACCGCCGAGGTCGCTGCCGCCATGGCCGAGCTCGGTGTCGCCTGCGTGGTGACCGTCGGTGGGGACGGCACGAACCGCGCCGTGGCGATGGGATGGCCGGCTGTGGTGCTCCTGCCGCTGCCCGGCGGCACCAACAACGCCTTCGCGGTCCCCGTCGAGCCGACGGCCGCGGGCATGGCCGCCGGCCTGTATGCGATGGACCCGCGGCGCCTCGCTCGTCACGTTCGCCTTGGTCCGCGCCTCGAGGTTCGGGTGGAGGACGGCGTGCCGCTGATCGCGCTGGTGGACGTCGCGCTCCTGCGTGCCGGATGGGTGGGCGCGCACGCGATCTGGGATCCCGAGCTGCTCGACGAGGCGGTGCTCGCCCGCAGCGACCCGTCGCTCACCGGCCTGGCGGGTGTGGGCGGGATGCTCGCGCCGCTCGACGGCATCGTGCCGCGTGCCCTCCGCATCCGCTTCGGAGGGCACGGCCGTCTGGTCCTCGCCCCGCTCGGTCCCGGTCAGCTCGTGCCGGTCGCCGTTCGCGAGTGGCAGATCCTGGGGCTCGACGAGCCCGCCGTCCTCGGCGATCGCCGCCACGGACCCGACCCGACGGGGGCGGCGACACTCGCGTTCGACGGCGAGCGCGAGCTCGTCCTGCAGCCCGGCCAGCGGGCCGAGGTCCGGCTCACCGCGCGCGGGCCGCGCGTCCTCGATGCGGCAGGGCTGCTGCGGGAGATCGCGGGTGGGGGCCTCGTGGCGACCCCGGACGGTCGTGTCGGGACCGTTGCCGCTCCCTGGCGCGATGGGACGGGCACCCCCACGGGACCTCCGGCCGTGGGCGACGCACCCGGCGGCCACGAAGGAGCCCCATCGTGAGACGGTGCGAGCAGCGCGGGACCGCCTGGCGCGTCCTGGCCGACGACGGCCAGCGGGAGCCAAGGCTCAACCTCGCGCGGGATGAATCGCTCGCCCGCTGTGCGGACGGATCGCCCACCTTGCGCCTGTGGCGCAGCGACCGCTCCGTCGTACTCGGGCGCTCACAGCTCGCCGAGGCCGAGGTGGACGCGCGGGCGTGCCGGGATCTCGACGTGCCCGTGCTGCGCCGGTTCAGCGGCGGCGGGGCCGTGTACCACGATCCGGGGAACCTCAACGTTACCCTCGTAGTGGGGCGCGAGCATCCACTGATCCGAGCTCGGGCCGACCGCGGTCTGCTGCCGGGCCTGTACGGCGCCGTGCTCGAACCTCTGGTCGCGGCCATGCGCCGGATCGGGGTGGCCGCTGTGGCGAACGACCGCGGCGCCTGGATCGGGGAGCGCAAGGTGAGCGGCGCCGCCGCGTGGCTCGGGCTCCGAGCGGTGCTGGTCCACGCGACGCTCCTGGTGGACGCCGATCTCCGGGCGCTCGAGCGTGTCCTCGCCGGACCGGGCGCCCCCGACGACCCGCGCTGGCAGCGCACCCGCAGCCGCCGCGCGCCAGTCACATCGCTCGCGCGGGAGGGGATCCTGCCGTCCGACGCGGCGGCGATCGAGACGGCGATCGTGACGGCGTTCACCGGTGGCCCCACCACGCCCGGGAGCCTGACCGCCGAGGAGAGCACGATGGCCGAGCGCCTCTTTGTGCATTGCTATGTGCACCCCGCGTGGCACGCCACCGGGGAGACCCCGAGGGGAGGTGAGACAGCGCAGCCAGTCGGCTCCTGACCGGATCACCACCAGGACGGAGGACAGACGATGCCGAGCAACGAGACACTTCGCGCACTGCACCACCAGATGGTGCGCATCCGCGTCTTCGAGGAGACGCTCCAGAAGATCTACTTCGAGGGCAAGACGCCGGCCTTCGACATCGCGGCCGGGCCCGTTCCCGGCGAGATGCATCTGGCCGCCGGGCAGGAGCCCGTGGCGGCGGGCGTGTGTGCCCATCTTCGACCCACCGATGCCGTCACGGCGACGCATCGACCGCACCACGTCGCCCTCGCCCACGGCATGGACATGAAGCGACTGGCCGCGGAGATCTTCGGCAAGGAGACCGGGCTCGGGCACGGCAAGGGCGGCCACATGCACCTGTTCGATCCCGCCACCAACTTCGGCTGCAGCGGGATCATCGCGGAGGGCATGCCCACGGCGGTCGGGCACGCCCTGGCCTTCAAGAAGCTCGGACGCGACGACATCGCCGTCTCGTTCTTCGGCGAGGGGGCCGCCAACCAGGGCGCCTTCCACGAATCGCTCAACCTGGCGGCGCTGTGGAAGCTGGGCGTCGTGTTCGTCTGCGAGGACAACGCCTGGGCCATCAGCGTGCCCAAGGACAAGGCGACCGCGATCGCCAACAACAGCGACCGGGCCTCCGCCTATGGGATGCCCGGCGTGCTCATCCCCGACAACGACCCGGTGGCCATCTACGAGGCGGCCGGCGAGGCGGTCGCCCGGGCCCGCCGCGGCGGGGGGCCTTCGCTGATCGAGATCAAGACCGACCGGCTGTTGGGGCACTTCGAGGGCGACCCGCAGCTGTACCGCACGAAGGAGGAGATGGAGACCATCACGCAGCGCGACGCGATCCGGCGCTTCGAGCGCCAGCTGATCGAGTCCGCCGCCATGACGCAGGTCGACGTCGACCACGTCTGGGAAGCCGCACGGGCGGAGGTGGCCGACGCGGTCGAGTTCGCCCGCTCGAGCCCGTATCCCGCGCCCGAGGCGGCCCTCCTGCACGTCTTCGCGTAGCGCAAGGAGGCGCACGATGGTTGTCGAGAGCCGGCGTCTGCTGACGACGTCGAAGGCCATCTCGGAGGCGATCGCCCAGGAGATGGAGCGCGACCCGAGCGTCTTCGTCATGGGCGAGGACGTGGGGGTGTACGGAGGCATCTTCGGGGCGACCGAGGGCCTGCTCGCGAAGTTCGGGCCCACGAGGATCATGGACACGCCGATCTCGGAGACGGCGTTTATCGGGGCGGCCATCGGCGCCGCCATCTCCGGCATGCGGCCGATCGCCGAGCTGATGTTCGTCGACTTCTTCGGCGTCTGCATGGACCAGATCTACAACCACATGGCGAAGATCCACTACGAGTCGGGTGGCAACGTCAAGGTGCCGCTCGTCATCACCACCGCGATCGGCGGCGGCTACGGTGATGCCGCCCAGCATTCCCAGACGCTCTACGGGCTCTTCGCCCATCTCCCCGGCATGAAGATCGTCATCCCATCGACACCCTACGATGCCAAGGGCCTGATGATCTCCGCGATCCGGGACGATAACCCGGTCGTCTACTTCTTCCACAAGGGGATCATGGGGCTGGGCTGGATGACGCCCAATCCGCGCGCCACCGGCGAGGTCCCCGAGGAGCCCTACACCGTCCCGATCGGCAAGGCCGACGTGAAGCGCGCGGGCCGCGACGTGACGATCGTCACGGTGTCGCTGATGGTGCATCGCGCGCTCGACGCGGCCGAAGACCTCGCAACAGAGGGGATCGAGGCGGAGGTGCTCGACCTGCGCTCGCTCGTGCCCCTCGACCGCGAGGCCATCGTCGAATCGGTGCGCAGGACCCACCGGCTCCTGGTGGTCGACGAGGATTACCGGAGCTTCGGCATGAGCGGCGAGGTGATCACGGCGGCCATCGAGGGCGCCTTCGACCACCTCGACGCACCGCCGGCCCGTCTGGCCTACCCGGACGTGCCGGTCCCGTACAGCCGCCCTCTGGAGCAGTTCTGCCTGCCCGACCGCGAGAAGATCGCGGCGGCGGCACGCCAGCTGGTCAAGGGGTAGCCCGAGGCCGTGTCGGACGGCGGGGGAGCGCCTGCGCCCCTGGGTCTCCCCCGCCGTCTCGCCTGGCCTGTGGCGCTGTCAGAGGCCCGCGGGCCAGGGGCAAGAGGAGGCATCCATGCCACACGAGGTTCTGATGCCCCGCCTGTCGGAAACGACCGACGAGGGCGTCCTGGTCACCTGGTTCGTCGAGCCCGGGGCGATGGTGCGCGAGGGCGACCTGGTCGCCGAGGTCCAGGTGGAGAAGATGAGCGCGGAGGTCCGCGCGCCGGTCGCCGGGCGCATC
>JAJYDP010000356.1 GCA_021777365.1 Chloroflexota bacterium
CGACCAGGGGTTCGGCCACGACCGGGTCGACCTCTTCGCCCCCGACGGCTCCCGCATCGCCTCGATCCCGGGCTCGGGGTTCGGCTGGCTGGACGCCGCGCGGCTCGCCGTCTACCAGGCCTCGGCCGGTACCGGCGGCGGCACGCTCGGCCTCTACACGACGAGCGGCCGCCTCATCGAGCGCCTGCCGGGCCAATGGGGCGGGATGCTCGCCAGTGGCCACGGGAGCCTGGCGCTCGAGCCGGTCGCGGGATCCGCTCGCGCGGCAGGTGGCGACGTGCAAGTCTGGACCGCGGGCACCCTCGGCCCCGCGATCCAGGGCGAGGGCTCGCCCGAGCGCTGGTCACCCGACGGGACCCGCCTCCTGCTCGTGCGGACGGACCTGACCGCGCAGGCTGGAGCGGTCGCGCTCGCGTCGACCGGCGGCCCCATCCCGGGGATCCTCACCGTGATCCGCGCCTCCGACGGCGCGGTCGTCGCGCCCACCCCCTACCACCTGGCCGACGTGCGCGGCTTCCGCGCCTGGAGCCCCGATGGACGGTACCTCGCGACCGACAATGCCGGCGGCGCGACGGTCTTCGATTTCGCCGCGGGGCGCGTGCTCCGGACCGGCGCCACCGGATCGCCGGTGGACTGGAGCCCCGACGGGCGCCTGGTGCTCGTCGCGCCGGACGGCAGCTCGCGGTTGTGGAGCCCGGATGGGCACTTGACGCCGAGCGGCCTGCCGCCGGGCGATCCGACGTACGGCCCGACGCTCGCGCAGGTCGCGATCCGCCCGCCCTTCGGCAACGCCGACTTCACGCTCATCAGCGGCGGCACGACCCTGACGCTGCCGGCCGATCCCGGGAGCAGCGCGACGTGGACCCCCGATGGCCGCGCGTGCTTCGTCTCGACCGCGGCGCCGGGTACCCCGATGGTCCTCGTGCGCGTGGCGGTGCCGTGAGATGGCAGGACCTGTTGCCGCGGTGGCGGCGGGTCGGCATCGTTGGCAGTCGTCTGCTGGGGTGGCCCGTATCGGCTACGGCGCCGCGGCGAAGACGATGACCTCGCTGCCGGCCACGGTGTCGACCTGGTATGCGTAGCAGCCGGCAGCCCGGATCCGCGTGTAGGCCACGAAGTTACGCCAGCCGAAGCCGCTGCCGCTCACCCCGACCTGCGAGACATCGCTCAAGAGGAGATCGGACGCCGGGGTGGCCCCGTCGCCGAAGCGCACCGCATTGGAACCATCGAGCTGGTGACCGCGCACGAGGATCGGCCCGCTCGCCCGGGGGGCCGCGAGCCAGAGGATCTTCTCCAGGTACCAGCCGCCAGATTCCGTTGTCCCTCCGAAGCGGAGGATCGCGGCGGGCCCCGGGCCATAGCCGATGCTGTACACGGGTCCTGCACCGATGGCCGGCCCCACCCAGCTCGCCACCGGGCGCGGCGACCCGGTCGGGCACGTGGCGCCCGGGGCGAGCGTCGGCAGGCGCAGCGGTCGCTGACGGAGGACCTTGGCGAGCGCGGAGGCCGGTTGTGCGGCGAAGACGACGACCGAGGTGCTGGTGGCCGTATCGATCTGGTATGCGTAGCAGCCGGGGGCCGGGATCACCGTCAGGTCGCTCTCGAGGGCCACGTACCCCGCCGACCCCACCGGGCTGGCGGTGCCATAGGGGGTGAGCTGCAACTCCGCGTATTCGTCGCGCCCGAAGGCAAGCGCTCCCGCCCCGTCGAGCCGGCGTCCCCGCACGAGCGCGGGACCGGTCACGCCCGGCGCCGCCACCCACGTGACCACGACGCCCTGCGGGCCGGCTGCGGACGGGCTGTCGTAGTAGACCGTCCCGCCGGAGCCCGCGCTGGTCAGCGGATGCAGCGGCCCATCCCCGGCCATGGCCGGCAGCCCGGGCACGATGGTTTGCCCGGGCGTCACCGGGCAGCTCGCGCCCGCGGCCAGCGACGGGAGGTGGAGGGGCCGGCGCAAGGCCGGCCAGTTGATGGTGGTCGGCGGGAGTGCCACGGCGCGCGAGGAGGGGCTGGGCGACGCTGTCGGCGTCGTGCCCAGCCAGACGCCGGCTGCCCCCAGCACGAGCGCCACGACGAGCAGAAGCGCGACGGCCGCTGCCGCGGCGAGTCCGGGTCGAACACCGCGGCGTCGACGCGCCGCGCCGCCGAGCAGCTGTTCCACGGGCCGTGCCCGGTCCAAGGCGTGGCGTGCCCGTGCCTCGAGATCCTCGCGGATGGCGGCGTCGAACGTGTCGTCGTCGAGGGGCTGCCGACCACTCATGGCCGTTCCTCCCCGAGCGCCCGGCGCAGCCGCTCCCGCGCCAGGCGGAGGCGCGAGCGGGTCGTCTCGATGGGCACCCCGAGGATGGCGGCGGTCTCCTCCACCGAGTAGCCCGCGTAGTGATGGAGGGCGAGGGCGGCCCGCTGGGGGGCGGGCAGCGCGTCGAGTGCGTCGTGTAGGGCCCGCCCGACGAGCGCCGCGTTCGTGCCGGGATCGTGGGCCTCGGAGGACAGCTCGATCTCGCGCGGACCGCCGAGCAGCCGTCCCCACCAGGTGCGGCGCCGCCCGTCGAGGCGGATCGCCTCGCGCACGACGATCTGGTTGAGCCAGGCGACCGTGCTCGTCGGATCGCGCAGCGTCGCCCGGTGGCGCAGGGCCCGTTCGATCGCCGCCGCCGCGGCGTCCTGGGCGTCGGCGGGCTCCCGGCAGATGGCGCCCGCCAGCCGGACGAGGCGCGCGTATTCGCGCGCGATGATCGCCTCGAGCGTCGCTGCGTCCGTGCCCGTCGTCGCACCTCCCACAGCTGCCCGGCCGACGATGGCCACGAGGGCTCCGGTTGTCATGGCACCTGGTAGACCCGCTCATGGTGCCGAATGGGTCAACGAGCCGCTCCGTGCCCGCCGGCCTCACCAACGCGAGGTCCTGCTGGCGCGGAGCACCTCGCGGACTCCGCGTCGATGACCTGACCCCGCCTGCGCGCCACGGGCGCGCTGCGCAGCTGGCTCCGGACGGCGAGCGTCGGATCGGAGCCGCACCGACCGCGAGGGACCACTATGGCGCTCGTCAGGGCGCCGCCGATGGCATGGCCACAGTCACCGGCGTCACCGCGCCCCCGGTGGAAACGACGCCTGATACGACGAAGATCGAGCCTGCGCCGCAGGGGTCCAGGTCCGGCGTGGGGGTGGCGCCCGGCGCAGGCGACCCGCCGCTCAGCGACACCGTCGAGCCAGCGAGCGCGATCACGCGATAGTCGGGAGCGTTGATCTGGAGGGGCGGATCGTCGTAGGCGTGGTAGCCGGAGGGCCAGACCAGGGCCACGCGGGTCGTGGGCGCGTCCGATGGGGTGAGCCACAGGCACGCGTGATCCCCGCGCACCTCGCCCCCGAGCACGCCTGTGAGCAGGGTGCCGGCGACGCCCGTGCTGCCGGGCGCGGCGGTCGCGAGTACCAGCTCGCCGGGCAGCAGGGTTGCCGGCGCACGACCGACCGGCGGCGTGCTCGTGCCGGCGGGTGTGGCCGCCACTTGGGTCAGTGGCACGAAGCCACGGCCGCTCACCATGTAGCCGACGAGCGTCCGGAGATCGGCGGCGTAGACCGGGACGTCGGGCGGCGCGCCCACATATCCGTTCGTCGGCCCGGTGCTGAGCACCAGCGCCCGGGGGGCGTACCCCGGGATCCCCTCAGTTGGGCCGGCCACGGCGATGAAGTCCGGGTCGGCACTCGCGTCCACGGTGCCGCCGCCCGATGGCCCCGGAGCCATCGTGCCCTTCGTGGGATCGCGGGGCACCGAGCCTGACTGGAACGCGGTGAGGCGGAGGTGCCCGAAGCGCAGCGTGGCCGTCAGGCCATCTGTCGAGCGGCTGCTCGCGAGCACCGCCTCCCCGTCGTATGCGCTGCCCAGCGGCCGCTCGAAGAAGGGGCCCTCGAAGTAGAGCCAGCCGGTCCCGTCAGGTCGGCCCTCCGAGGCAACGATCTCGCTCACCCACCAGTCGTGGGCGTTGGCCTCGACGTAGGCGACGAGGGTCATCGGTGCGGCGTGTTCGATCCAGTGCAGCTCGAACGACCCGAAGGTCGACGAACCGGTGATGCTGACCTCGAGGCCGAGACTGGCCGACGGGTGGCTCCAGCCCGACGGCCCTCCCGTGAACGATCGATCGCCGATGACCAGCTCGAAGTCGCTCGCGCTCAAGGTGCCAAAGACCGAGGCGACACCGATCGGGTTGACGGTGGACGTGGCGCCGCCGGGCACGACCAACGGCCGCAGGAGCACGGCCGCGGAGACGAGCGCGACGACGACGATCACTGCCGCCAGCGCGCCGGCCAGGCCGCGCAGGGTGCGCCCAGCGCGTCGCCCGCGCCCTGTTGTCCGTATCTCGTAGGGGATGGCGAAGGCCCGCTGCTCGAGCGACGCCGGCACCTCGGGCGGGGCGGCCGCCCGCAGCATCGATCGGATCGCGTCCTCGAAGGACTGCTCGCTCATCGGTCGGCCTCCGGGGCGCGGGCCTGCGCCTCGTAGGCGGCGCGCATCGCCCGCAGGGCGTGGTGCAGGCGCGACTTGACCGTGCCAGGCGGCACGCCCGTCCGCTCGGCGATGGCCTCGACCGACAGGTCGAGGTAGAAGCGCAGGGCGACCACGATCTGCTGGTCGGCGCCGAGACCGGCGAACGCCGCCCAGAGGGCGTCGCGCTCGGCGGTCCGCGCGGCCGGGTCGGGTGCGGCGGGGTCGGGCAGCCAGCGGACGACGGTCGTATGGCGCGAGCGCAGCCGATCCCGGCAGACGTTGACGAGGATGCGTCCGAACCACGCGCCGGCGCGCTCGTCCTCGCGCAGGTGGTCCCAGCGCTGCCAGGCGCGCACGAGGGCGTCCTGCGTCGCGTCCTCGGCCTCCGCGCTGTCGCCCAGGAGCAGTGCAGCCGTGCGGTAGGCGGCCGCGAGCTCCTGCGAGACGAGGCGAGCGAAGCCCTCCTCACGGTCCAGACGTCGCTCGCTGCGCACGGCGGTGGTGTCGGCCACTCCCACTCTCCGACCCCTTCGTGGACGCTCACTCTACCGACGAGCGCGGCCGCCGATACGTTCAATCTCGGAACGGCCCGGCGACGCCTCTCGCGGGTGGGTCCGGACGACGCCTGTCCGCACCGCAGGGATCGAGCAGCGGAGCCGGATGCGCCGAGTCCAGGTGTGACCTGAGGGGCGTTGGGCCCGTGTGCAGCGGCATCGGCCCGTTCGTCGCGAAGCGGGCGCCGATGGTCGGCCGGCGTATGGTGAGGGCGTGAACGTCGCGCGGGCAGGCGGCACCGCCTGGATCGGGACACTCGGCGCCATCCTGGCGCTGGCAGTGCTGCTGGGGCGCGACGCGCTGGCGGGCCAGGCGGTCGGTCCGGCCGATGGGGCGACCGCCCTCGCCGTCGGGCTGGTCATCGCGATCGGCTCCTGGGCGCTGGGCGACTCCCACAGTCGGCAGACACAGTTCGGTACCACCTCCTCGTCGGGTGGCGCAGCCCCACCGGGCGCCGAACGCGAGGGGCCTCGCTTCGACAAGTTCACCGACCGCGCACGCAAGGTCCTCACCCTGGCGCAGGACGAGGCCCAGCGCTTCAACCACAACTACATCGGCACCGAGCACCTGCTGCTGGGGCTCGTGCGCGA
>JAJYDP010000357.1 GCA_021777365.1 Chloroflexota bacterium
GACCTGGTGATGACCAAGGAGCCTGGGCTCAGTCGGCACCTTGTGTACGACCGGCACGAGCGACGGTCGGCGCTTGTGCACCTGGTTCCGCGCGACACCGGGACCGCGTCCTTCCGCCGCCAGGATCACCTGGAGCTCGGCGACCTGGTGGACGATCCGTACCGCCTGGTGAGCCTGACCGGCGACGGGCTTGTCGCGGAGCGCGACGGCACGGTCGCGGGCCAGGCCGTCCGTGCCCGCAAGGTGCTCCGTCTCGGCGGCGGGCGCCTGGACCCGGCGATCGAGGTCGCGGTGACGGTCGAGCACCGGGGCAGCGCGCCGCTCGCGGCGGACCTCGTCCTGGAGTGGAACGTGGACCTGGCGGGCGGTGGCGGCAACCCGGCCGCCCACTACACGGTGCCGACGCCGGAACCCCTGGCCCCGGGTCCCGGGGCGGCGCTCGACGCCGCGTATCGGCCGCAGGCCGGCGCGGGCGCAGTGGACCCCGCCACCCCGGGCTCGGTCGTTCCCGCCGGCGCGGCCTCGGTCGACCCCGCCACCCCGGGCTCGGGAGCGGTGATCGCCGCCGCCCCGGCACGATACCCGCACGATTCGAGCGCCGACGCGGGACTCCTGCCATGGCTGCGCTTCGGCAACGATTTCGAGGGGGCACAGGTCCTGGCCGTCCCGACGCCACCCGCCTCGGTCGCCTGGTACCCCGTCGAGACGGTCTCCAACTCGGAGGCGGGCTTCGAGCGGCAGTACCAGGGCAGCTGTCTGCTCTTCCGCTGGCCGCTCGAACTGGCGCCGGGGGAATCGCGGACCGTGATCGTGCGCCTCGAGGTCGCGTCCTCGCGCGACCACCGGGCCGAGGAACTCGGGGAGTCGCGGCCCGCATGAGGCGCCGTTCCACCTCACCGGCGCGGCCCGCCACCCCGGTGACGGGCGGCCGCGACGGCCGGGTCGGACGGCGGTGTCCCGCATGACCCGGCCCCGGCTCGCGGTGCACGGGCACTTCTACCAGCCGGATCGCCGCGACCCGTTCAGCGGCGAGATCCCGCCCGACGAGACCGCCGCTCCCGCGCGTGACTGGACGGAGCGGGTGACCGACGACTGCTACGCGCCCAACGCGCTGCGCGGCAACTTCCGCCGCATCGGGTGGAACCTGGGCCCGGCGCTCGCCACCTGGCTGCGCGAACGACGTCCTGATCTGCACGCCGCGATCGTGGCCCAGGACGACGGCACGAACGCGATCGCGCAGGCGTGGCACCACTCCATCCTGCCCCTCGCGTCGCTGCGGGACCGCCGGACCGAGATCCGGTGGGGCATCCGCGATTTCGAGCTGCGCTTCGGCCGGCGGCCGGCCGGCCTCTGGCTGCCCGAGACGGCAGTCGACCTGCCGACGCTGCGGATCTGTGCCGAGGAGGGGATCCGCTACACGATCCTCGCCCCATGGCAGGCCGGCATCGACGGCGACCTGGACACGCGGCGCCCGTACCGCGTGGAGGTCGGCGGCGGGCACTCCGTGGTGGTCGTCTTCTACGACCGGGACCTCTCCACCGCGGTCAGCTTCGACCCCGCCGCGACGCAGAACGCGGACGAGTTCGTCCGGGCCCGGGTGCTGCACCGACTGGCCGACCCGCTTCCCGGGGGCCAGGCGCCGCTGGGCCTGATCGCAACCGACGGCGAGCTGTACGGACACCACCAGCAGTTCCGCGAGCTCTTCCTGGCACGCCTGACGAGCTGGTACGGAAGCGGCGCCTGCGATCCTCACCTGGAAGTGTCCCCGCTCGGCCACGTCCTCTCGCAGGCGGAGCTGCCCGCGCTGCCCGTCATGACCATCCGGGAGCGGACCAGCTGGTCCTGCCACCACGGCGTGCTGCGCTGGATCGTCCAGTGCCCGGACGCGGTGGACGGGCGGTGGAAGCAGCCCCTGCGAATGGCGCTCGACCGCCTGTCCGGCGCGGTCGACATGCTGACCGACGCGCTGGTCGCGCCCCTCGGCGTGGACCCCTGGGAGGCACGGGACGGGTACGTGGACGTGGCGTCGGGGTACGCGCGGCCGGACGCATACGTGGCACGGGTGCTGGCCGAGGCAGAGGCTCCGTCATCGAACGACGATGCACCGGTGGGCCGGGCCGCGCGCGGGGTGGAGCCGGCCCGCCGGGCCGCACGCCGGGGCCGGCCGCGGTCGGCGCGCGGGTCCGCGAACCTGCTGGCCGGCATCCTCGCCGCGCAGTCGTCGCGCCTCGCCATGTTCGCGTCGGACGCCTGGTTCTGGGATGACCCCTCGCGCCCGGAGACGCTCCAGGCACTGCGCTTCGCCGCGCATGCCGCGCGCACCATGGACGCGCTCGCGGGCTCGCGGCTCGAGGAGGCGCTGGTCGCCGACCTTGCCGGCGTGCGCTCGTCCGCCACGGGCCGGGACGGAGCGGCACTCTACCGGCTCGCCCTCACGCAGGTCGGGCAGCGGCCGCCCGCCTGACCCAGCCCGGAGCCAGGCGGGCCGGGTGCCTCCGGCCGGCCCGTGACGGGAGAGGACGCGACCGGCCACGGCCGGATGACCGCGGGACGGGCCGTATGCCCGGGTGACGACGGCCGGTCGGCTCTGGTCGCCGGGTGTGCGCGTCGGAGAGGATGAGGCAGGACGCAAGTCTCACCTCCTCCACGACATGGCCCGCCGCGAGTGCGGCGGGTCGTGTCGTCTCCGGGCGGCCCGGCGACGCCGTCCGCATGGCCCTGTCGTGCGTCGGGGCGGCCTGTCACCATCGCGGCAGCGTCCGACGCCGGGCCCGCCCTGGCCCGCTGGAGCCAGTCAGATGACCAGTCCGCAGAATCCGCCTCCGACTGAGCCCTCCCCCGCCGCCGGCCCGGGCCTCGCACCCGCACCGGGCCCGTCGGCGCAGGGCCCATCGGCACCGGGTGAGTCCGCGCAGGGACCGTCGGCACCGGGGCCCGCAGCCGCCGGCCCGTCGATGCCCCCGCCCGGCTGGTCCCCCTATCCCGGCAGCTGGCCGCCCGGAACCGTCCCCCCGCCGTCCGCCGGGGCTCCTCCCGGCGCAGCGGGCCCGAGCGCAGGCACGTGGATCGCCGGGCTGGCGCTCATCGCGATCGGCGGCCTGCTCCTGCTGGGGCGCTGGGTCCCCGACGCGGGCCAGTACGTGGTGCTGGCGGTCGGTCTCGTCTTCCTCGCCGTCTTCTTCGTCACGGGCGAGTACGGGTTCCTCGTCCCCGGCGGGATCGTCAGCGGCGTGGGTGCTGGCATCCCCCTCTCGATCGCCTACCCGGGCGAGCTGGGCGGCGGCCTCTTCCTCATGGCGCTGGGGGTCGGGTTCCTGCTGATCTGGGGGATCGGCCTGCTCTTCCGGGTGCGGGAGCACCACTGGTGGCCGGTCATCCCCGGGCTCGTGCTCGGGACGATCGGCGCGTCGCTCGCGGCGGGCGAGCGCGGCCAGGGGATCGCCGACGCTGTCTCCACGGGCTGGCCGGTCATCCTGGTGATCGCGGGGCTGATCCTGCTCGCCGGCGCCTTCCGCCGGCATCCCGCCTGACGATCCCGGGAGCCGGCGCGGGCCTCAGGTGCCGGCAGGCGCCCGCACCTGGAGGGCCGCGAGCACGATCTCGGTCGCGCCGTCGAAACCCACGCGGCCGGTGTCGATCGCGAGGTCGTAGGCGCGCACGTCGAGCCAGTCGCGGCCGTACACCTGCTTGACGTACGCGGCGCGGTTGGCGTCCATCTCGTGGACGCGGCGCGCGGCCTTCGCCTCGTCGATCTCCTCGCGCGCCATCACGATCCGCTGCCGGAAGGCGACGTCGGCGTGGAGGAAGACGTGGAGCACATCCGGCACGTCCCGAAGGATGTGCGCCCCGCCCCGACCGACGATCACCACGTTCCCGCCGCGGGCGGCCTCGCGCACCACCTGCTGCGTCAGCTCCAGCACCTCCCGCCGCGGGTCGTACGCGGCGTCGGGGTAGGGAGGCTCCCACGCCATGCCGATCCCCGCCGCGAGCGGGGAGAACGAGAGCGCCAGCCGGTCGAGCAGCGTGGTGGGCCGCTCGTCCTCGGCCGCCACGTCCTCGGGGGCCAGCGAGGCGCGGCGCGCGACCTCCGCGATCAGCGACTGGTCCACGATGTCGAGGTGCAGGCGCTCCGCGATCGACCGGGCCACGCTGGACCCGCCCGCTCCGAACTGCCGGGAGATCGTGATGACGGGCATGTGGCACCTCCGCCTGGGCTTCCGGCCGAACAACTGCGAGGATAGCCCCCGGGAGGACGCCGGACAGGTGCCAACCTCCCCACCGGCACCGGGACCTCGGGCCGCGCCCCCCGGGGACCGCCCGCCCGGGCCCCACGCCCGAGAGCTCGCCCCCCATGGGGGAGGCCACGCACGTCCGGCTCGCCCGACCCGATCCGTGGAACGGCGAAACCGCCGACAGACGGCCCGGGTTCGTTCGGGTCGTCTGGGGCGGGAGGGGTTCGGGATCCGGCCGCTGACCGCTCGGCGGGAGACCCCGGAGGAGGTGGCGTCAAGGTAGCGCGGCGGCCCTTGCAGAGTGCTCTGCTGCTCCGGCTGGACCCCACAGATGCATTGCAGCGGCGGACGATGCCTGGCGCACGGCCGGGGTGCCGTGGCGGCGGCGGGGACGGCCGGGGTACCGTGACGGCGGGGACGGCCGGCACGCGCCAGGGCGTCCTCGGTCAGGCGGTGGCCCAGACCGGCGTCTCCCCCAGCACGATCTGCCGCAGCCAGCGCACCGGAGGGGAGCCGTGGGAAAGCACGGCTGCAAGGTGGCCGCGGTAGTCGAAATCGCCCACGTCACCGTACCCCCCGACCAGGGCCGGGTCCGGCACGTCCTCGCGCCGTCCGCCGTGCCCCTCGGCCCATCGACGGCGGGCCTCGATCTCCAGGTCCCAGAGCTCGACCGATCCCGCGAAGTACGTGGCGAGCTGGGTCGAGGTCAGGCGCGCGCGATCCCACTTCGCCCGCGCCTCCTGCCGCTCCTGGAATCCCGTCTCGACCATCAGCCGCATGGCCTCATCCTCGGTCATGCCACCGGCGTGGATCCCTGCGTCCAGCAGCGCGTTGATCACCGAGCGCAGGTAGAACTTCCAGTGGGTGAGCAGCAGGGCGGGATCGCGGCGGCCGTATCCCACGTCCATCATCGACTGCGTCGCGTAGACCGCCCATCCCTCCTGGAACGCGATTGATCCGAAGACCGATCGCACCAGTGACGGGCACTGGTTCGACCAGTCCAGCTGCAGGAAGTGGCCCGGCAGCGCCTCGTGGATGCAGACCAGCCGCAGCATCCGGTCGTTGTCCTCGCGCAGGTACGACTCGACGCGCTCGGGAGGCCAGTCGTCGCCGGGCGGCGTGATCCAGAACAGGCTCTTCTGTCCACGCTCCAGGGGACCCGGCGGGCTCAGGAACGCCCCACCGAGCGCCCGCATGAAGGCGGGCGTCCAGGCGATCTCCAGCGGCTCGCGGGGAAGCCGCAGCATCTGGTTGCGCCGGATGAACCGCTCGATGCGGGCGATCTCGCGGCTGCAGTGTCCGGCCAGCTCCTCGGGCCTCCGGTGCTCGGCGCCGATGGCGTCGAGGACGCGCCGCACGACGACGTCGTCGACGGTGCCGCCCGCG
>JAJYDP010000358.1 GCA_021777365.1 Chloroflexota bacterium
CAGCTACTCGGACCACAAGGTGGTGCTGCGCAACTACGAGGGTTACATCACCACCTACGAGGAGCCGCTGGACTACACGCCGCACGACCGGTCGAAGTGCTGGTATTGCCGGCACCAGCGGCCCGAGCCGGGCCAGAAGGGCGTGACGGCGCTGCTCGATGGTGACGCGATGTGGATCGAGCCCGCCGGCTTCGCCGAGATCCACACGCGCGGCGCCACCGAGGCGCACCGGCTGCAGGACCCCTCGAAGTGGGTGCCGCTCGGCGTCGGTCCGATCGAGGGCCGGCAGGCGCCGCCGGCTCTCGGGGAGGGCGAGTCCGGCGCGTCGGCCGGCTCGGACACGGACGGGACGGACGGAGACACCGCCTCCTGATCGTCGTCGAAGGCCGACCCCGCGCCTCGCACACCCGCGCGGCGCTCGTTCCGGCCCGGCTACACTGCCGCCGACCGGCGGACGCCGGGTGAGCGGGGAGGGATGGACATGGCCGGGCTACGCCTCGGGATCCTGCTGTGGGCGCAGGCGACGCCCTGGGCGCCGATGCTGGCGGCGGCCCGAAGAGTCGACGCCCTCGGCTATGACCACCTCTGGGCCTGGGACCATCTCTACGCCATCTATGGCGATCCGTACCAGGACTACTTCGAGGGGCCGAGCGTCCTCGCCGCGTGGGCGGCATCCACCGAGCACGTCCGGCTCGGACTGATGGTCGGCGCCAACACCTTCCGCAACCCGGGGCTGTATGCCAAGCAGACCGCCACCCTCGATCACATCAGCGGTGGGCGCGCGATCGCCGGCATCGGAGCCGCCTGGTTCGAGCTCGAGCACGAGGCCCACGGGATCGAGTTCGGGAGCGGGTTCGGGCAGCGGCTCGACTGGCTCGACGAGTCGGTCGGGCTCGTCCGGCGGGTCCTCGACGGGGAGATCGTCACGCATCACGGCCCGCGCTATGACTTCGAGGAGGTCCGGCACCACCCCGCGCCGGTCCAGCGCCACCTGCCGATCCTCATCGGCGGCGAGGGCGAACGGAAGACCCTGCGGATCGTGGCGAAGTACGCGGACATGTGGAACGCCTCGTCCGGGAGCGTGGATCGGCTGCGCCACAAGGACCAGGTGCTGCGGCAGCACTGTGCCGACGTCGGCCGCGACGAGCGCGGGATCGAGCGGACGGTCTCCTGCAAGCTCGTGATCCGCGACGGCGAGGCCGAGGCGCGGCGCGTCTACGCGGCACAGCTGGAGCACAACCGCTGTCCCTACGCCGAGGACGAGGACGTCTGGCTCGGGACGCCGGAGCAGATCGCCGGCCGCCTGCGCGCGTTCCGCGAGATCGGCTTCTCGACGCTGATCCCGGAAATGCCCGCACCCTACGACGTGGAGACGATCGAGCGGCTCATCGGCGAGGTGAAGCCGATGGTGGACGCAGGCTGACGGACCGGCTGGGACCGGCTGGGACCGGCCGGGTTCGGCCGGGTTCGGCCGCTCCCTCGGGCTCGCCTAGTTCCGCCGCCCCCCGAAGATCGAGCGCGCGATCCGCACCTCGTCCCGATCGGGTGCCTCCGGAAGTTCCTCCAGGTAGCGGTCCAGGCCGCGCACCGCGTCGGTGAACCGGCCACAGCGCCCGTACAGGAGTGCCCGATCGCGCCGCAACGCCGGGTCCACCGGGTCCAGGATCACGAGCAGCTCGAGCGTGGAGAGCGCGTGGGCCCATTCCCGGCGTGACAGGTAGATCCCGCGCAGGTTGCCCAGGATCCGGGCGATGATCTCGTGCCGGCTCGCCGGCTGGAGCATCGAGCGGCGGAACGCGACCGGCCGCCCCAGCGCCTCCTGCATCAGCCCCTCGCAGTCGTCGGCGGACAGCGCCCGGCCGCGGCCGTACGGGTCGATCAGCCGGCCGTCGGGCCCGCCCACGATGAAGTGACCCGGCAGCCCGATCCCGAAGAGCGGCAACCCCAGGCGCCAGCCAACCTCGAGCTCCAGCACGCCGAGGGCGATCGGGAGCCCGCGACGGAGCCGGATCACGTCGGCGAGGCAGGTGTGGCGTGGCTCCCACGCGTCCCGGGGCGCTCCGCTCAGCCCCAGCTCGTCGTACAGGACGTGGTGGAGGCCGTCGAGGATCGCGTCGATTTCGACCGGCGCCCGGATCCCGGCGGCACGGCGGGCCGCGTCGCGAAGCCCCGGCGGGAGCTCGCTGCGGACGCGCTCGGCCAGCATGTCGAGCTCGTCGTGCAGGGCCCGGGGGCTCGACTCCATGCCCGCCTCGGCCGCGATGCAGGCGCAGGCGGTGGCAAGGTCGATCAGCGGATCGGGCAGGACGACCAGCTCGGCGAAGCGGGCTCGCATGGCGGGTGGCTGCGGGGCTCGCCGGGGATCGCGCGGGGACGGCTCGGGCATGCACGCGATGGTAGGCGAGGTGACCGGCATCTGTCGCGTGCCGGGTGGCATCGCCGGCGCCCACCGCCTGTCGCCGGCTCGTCGTGCTAGCCTCGCTGGCACCCCTGCCGATCTCCATCGAGGTTGCCCGCCCCCCATGCTGAACCTGCGCGACGTCCCGGGACTGCCCGATCCCGACATCCGGCCGCCCGTGGTCGCCGAGTCGGGCGATCCGTTCGCGGCGCTCCGGATCGTGCACCTGCTGGCGCAGGTACCGCGCGGGCAGCCGGTCCGGGTCCGCGACATCGTGGACGCGCTCAACGTGCGCTGGCTTGACTGGTCGTTCGACCGGAGGGTGGTCATCGACGCGGTCGTCCAGCTGCAGGCGAACTGGATGACGGACTACCGCACGGTCGAGGGCATCCGGTTCGGATCCGATGCGCACGGCGAGACCGTCACGATCGAGGACTCGAGCCGGGTGGATCCCTGGTTCGTGTTCCAGGCACGGGCCCTTGCCGGCATATGCCGGGACCGGTTGCGCGAGTTCGCCCGCGACGAGGGCGAGATCCCGTGAGCCCGGCGGACGGCGCGGGTGGCCCGGACCAATCGGACGAGTCGGGTGGCGTGGGCCAATCGCAGGCACCCGCACCGGGCATCGTCCATGCCTGGGCGAACGGCCGCCTGGTGCCGGCGGACGCGCCCCTCATCTCCTCGTCCGACCGCGGCTTCCTGCTCGGCGACGCGGTCTTCGAGACGATCCGCGTATTCGGCGGCCGGATCCTCGAGCTGCCGCTCCACGCCGAGCGCCTGCGGGGATCCGCCGCCGCGCTGGAGATCCCGCTCCCGGGCGACGTCGACGCCATCCTGGGCGCCGCGATCGGTGAGTTGCTCGCCGAAGACCGGCTCGCCGTGCCGGGGATCGAGGTGTCCGTGCGCGTGACGGTCAGCCGCGGCCCGGTCGAGGGGCGCAATCTCCTGCCGCCCGTCGACGTGCGCCCGACCATCGTCGTGCAGGCGTCGCGGGTGCTCTCTCCTCCCGCGGACCTGCTGGCACGCGGCCTGCACCTCGCGATCTCGGCGGTCCGTCGCGACCCGTCGAGCCCCCTTGCAGCCGTCAAGACCACCAGTCGCGCCGAGTTCGTGTACGCGAGGCTCGAGGCGCGCCGCAGGGGAGCCGACGACGCCCTGTTCCTCACCACCGACGGCCACCTCGCCGAGGCGACCTCGGCGAGCCTCTTCGTGGTGCGCGGAAGGGAGCTCGCGACACCCGCGCTGGCGTGCGGCATCCTCGCCGGCACCACGCGCCAGTGGCTGCTCCGGTGGGCCGCGGAGGTGGGGCTGCAGGCGCGCGAAGGATGGCTCGCGCAGCAGGACCTCTTCGACGCGGACGAGGCGTTCCTGGCCAGCTCGGTGGCCGGCGTGTTCCCCGTGACCCGCGTCGACGGCCGGCCGATTGGCGACGGTCGCCCCGGGGGATGGACGCTGCGGGCGCGCTCGGACCGGGAGGCGTTCGCCCGCCACGAGGAGTAGCGCGCGGCGCGACCCGGACTGTTGTCCCCGGCCCACGCCTCCTGATCTTGGCTCGGGCCCTTCCCCGGACCCTTGCCCCGGGCCCTGTCCGCCGACCCGTGGCATGCTGCGGGCATGTGTCACGACGCAAGTGCTCGTCCCCCGGAACTCCCCGCCGATCTGCGCCCCGCGCCCATGGCCGGCGGCGCCCTCGAGACTCACGACCTGGTGCTGACCGCGTCCGACGGGAACCGCCTCAGAGCCTTCGAGGCACGGGCGGCGCATCCCTCGGGTGGAGGGGTGGTGATCTTCCCCGACTGGCGCGGCCTCGGGAGCTTCTACGAGGAGCTCGCGATGCGGTTCGCGGAGGCCGGCCACGACGCCATCGCCTTCGACTACTTCGGCCGCACCGCCGGAACCGAGCCGCATCCCGTCGACTTCGACCAGATGCCGCACATCGCGAAGTCGACGCCGGAGGACGTGGCGACCGACGCGGCCGCGGCGGCCGACCACCTGCGCGGCACCGGCCGGGTGCGGGCGCTCGCCGTCATCGGGTTCTGCTTCGGGGGGCGCAACGCCCTGCTCCAGGGGCTCCCGGACTCCACCGTCCAGCCCGCGGCCGTCGTCTCGTTCTACGGGCAGCTCGGCCCCGACCGGTCGGGGCACGGTGGCCCGCTCTCCATCGCGGGCCGCTTCGTCCGCCCGGTCCTGGGGCACTACGGCGGCGCCGACGAGGGGATCCCGGTCGACCAGGTCGAAGCGCTCGACCGGGCCCTGTCGGCCGCAGGCGTGCCGCACGAGCTCCACGTCTACCCGCGTGCCACCCATTCGTTCTTCGCTCAACGCCGGGAGGAGTTCTCCGCCGAGGCCGACGAGGCGTGGCGGCGGACGCTGGCGTTCCTCGGGCGCACGTTCGCCCCAACCGTGGCCGACTGACGGGCGTGGGTGACGGAGGCCGGTGAACCCGTGGACCGCGCCGCCGCGATCGCCGAGACCTCGCGACTGGTCGCCGAGGGTGACCGGCTGCGGATGGCGCCGAGCCTGGGAGGGCTGCGGCTGTGGCTGCAGCTGTCGGACGACCTCCTGAGCACCATCTGGGGCACCATGGATCGGTACCACCTGTCCTGGCTGATGGTCGGCCGCCCGCCCGCGCCCCGCGGCCGTGCCATGACACCCGACGAGGAGGCCGCCTACGTGCGGGACGTTGCCGAGCAGAAGACGGCGGTGCTGCGGATCAGCCAGCGTGCCCTGGAGGGGCAGGGAGTCCCATTCGTGGGGGAGACGGGGCGGTGATGTCAGGGCGAGAGCCGGCGGCCGAGGGAGCGCCCGCCGACCTGGTTGGCCGGCCTGGCGGCGACACAGCGAGTCCCCCGCTCGTCACCGCGGTCGGCGGCGAGCGACTGGTGCCCGAGCCCGATCCGATCGCCCGCGACTACCTGTTGCTGGCGCTCCGACTCGACCAGCACGTCCCCGGGCTCGTCGACGGGTACTACGGGCCGCGCGACCTCAAGGCCCGCGTCGACATGGAGAACCTCCGTCCCCCCGGACGCCTGGCCGAGGACGCCGCGGCGCTGCGGGAGCGGGTGGCGGCGGAGATCGCCGAGCCGGGCCGGCGTCGCTGGCTCGACCGGCAGCTCGTCGCGCTCGAGACGCTGGCGGCGCGCGAGGCCGGCAGCGTGCTCCCGTACGTTGAGGAGGTGACCCACTGCTTCGACGCGCCGCCGTCGCGTCTTCCGCCCGCG
>JAJYDP010000359.1 GCA_021777365.1 Chloroflexota bacterium
CGCCGCCCTGGCGATCGTGTACCGGCCGCTCACCTTCGCGACCGTCGATCCCGAGGTGGCGGAGGCGCGCGGCGTCCCGGTGCGCCTGCTCGGCGTCGTGTTCCTGCTCATCCTGGCCGTGGCCGTCGCCGAGGCCGTCCAGGTGGTGGGCGTGCTCCTCATCCTGACGCTCCTGATCGCGCCGGGAGCCAGCGCGGAGCGGCTCACGGTGCGGCCGGAGCGGGCGGCGGCGGCCAGCGTGGCCGTCGCGCTGCTCGCGGTGCTCGGCGGGATCGCGCTCGCACTGCTCACGAACCTGCCGGCGAGCGTCTTCGTGACGTCGCTCTCCTTCGCGAGCTACCTCGCCGCGCGGTTCGTCGTGGGGCCGCGACTGGGCGGGCGCCGCCCCGCCACAGCCCCCGGGTCCCTCCGGCGCGCAGGGCAGGCGTCGGTGGCCCCGGCGGGAGTCGACTCCGAGGAATCTGCCATTAACGTGGTAGATTAGCGCGGATGGACGAGCCAGGGTACGAACGGCGGTCGAGCGGGCGACTCCGCATCGGGCCGTCTGCGGAGCGGCTGGGGCGGTCGCCCCGCATGGTGCGCTATCTCGAGGCGCAGGGGGTGCTGCGCCCGGAGCGGGGTCCGGGCCCCCGCGGTCATCGACATTTCCCACCGCCGGAGCTCGCCCTCGGGGCGGCCGCCAGCCAGGCGCTGGATGCCGGGTACGGCAGCGCGGTCCTGCGGGCCCTGCGCGAGCTCGCCGACCGGCGGGTGACGGCGGCCCTCGCCGATGACGACCCGCTGGCCTGGTTCGAGCTCCTCGCGATCGCCCGGGCCGTGGAGGCCGAGGTGCGCGACCAGTTGCCGCCGCCCCCTCCTCCGGATCACGCGCTGCCACGCCCCGGAGGACCACCCGCGCCGCCTCCTCCGCCGCCTGCCTGGCGACCCCTTCCGCCGACCGGGCTCAAGGAGGCCGAGGCCGGTGACGGGGACGGGGAGGACGGTGAGCCGGTGCCGGAGGACTGGCGGTAGCGCCGAGGCGCCCTCTGTACCTGTCGCGCCTATGTCATATGGCGCGGAAGGGATCTGGACTGAATCTGACATAAGTCTGGTAGGTTATACCTGCACCGCGGGCCGCGAGGGGCGGCCTCGCCGGGCCCCCGCCCGGCATCGGTGCGAAGGAGGCCTGCCATGGACACCCTGCAGCAGCGGACGCCGGCCCGCTGGGTCGGAGCGAACGCACGTGCGGCCAGCCGGCCGGCCGCGGCCGGGCTCGTCGCACTCGGGCTCCTCGCCTCCCTGCCACTCTCCGCCCCGCTCGGCCGCCTGCGCGACCCGCTCGTGCTCGTGCTGGTGCTCCCGCCGCTCGCGGTCGCGCTCGAATCGCTCGGATGGGGGCAGGTTGCCGGTCGTCGGATCCGAGCGATCGAGCGGCCGATCCTGCGAGTGCTCGGCGCGTACGGCCTCTGGCTCGCCACCAGCGCACTCCTGACGCTGGACGTCGCGGCCGTGGCGGCGGCCTCGGTGGGCCTGACGGTCGGCGGGCGGCGGGCCGGCGAACGGGACGCCCAGCTCGGCGCCGCGATCGTCGGCGCGAACGTCGGCTCGCTCCTCTTCCCGTTCAGCAACCTCACCAACCTGGTCCTCCTGGCCGGCGCGGGCATCTCCTTCCGGGCGTACGTCGGCGCGGCGGCGCTGCCCCAGCTGGCGACGGCGGTCGCGGCCGGGGCCGTCCTCTTCTGGCGCGGCCGGCGCCGCCTCCGGGCACCGGACGCGGCACAGGACGCAGGCGCGCAGCGCGCCGGGCCGGCGCCGTCCCTGGGCGCGCCCGCCCGGCTGGCCGGCGTGATCGTGCTCGGTGGTTCGGCGGCGGCGGTCGCGACCGGCTTCGCCGGCGGCGACATCGCGGCGGCCTTCGCCGTCACGGCCGCGCTCGTCGCTGCGCTCGCGGTCGGCAGCGGCCACGCCACGGGGCGGCAGCTCGCCTCCAGCATCCCCGCGCTGGGGATCGGGGTCATCCTCGCCGCGGCGCTGCTGGGCGGGCCGATGGCCGGCGCGGCCGCGCAGCTGCCCGTGGCCGCCCGGCTCCAGCCCTCGCCGGCCGTGCTGACGGTGACGGCGCTGCTCGGCGGCGTGCTCGCGGCCGCCATGAACAACCTGCCGGCGGCCGCCTTCGGGGCCGTCTGGCTGCGGGGCGCGCCGCCGCCGCTGGTGATCGCCTATCTCGTCGGCACGAACGTGCTCGCCCTGATCACGCCGCACGGCTCGCTGGCCACGGTGCTGAGCCGCTCGGTGGCCGCCCGGGCCGGCCACCCGGTCCCGCACGGGCCGTACCTGCGGTCCGCGTGGCGCTTTGCGCTCGCCGGCTCCCTCGCCGCCCTCGCGGCGCTGGCCATCTTCGGCTGACCCGGTGCGGGCCGGCGCGACGCCGCGGTGGGACGCGCCGGCCGCCCGCTCCCGGACGATCGGTCAGGCCGTCACCAGCAGCATCGGCCGTCCCTGGCGGTCCGCGTACTGCGGCCGCAGGCGCTCGAGGTTGTACATGCTCGCCACGTCCACGGTGCGCGGGCCGAGCCCGGGATCCGGCAGCGGGCTGTGCGTGAACGTGCCGTTGAGGATGGCCGCCATGCGTCCGGTCTGCCCGGCCTCGACGAGATCCATCGCGATGTTCGCGAAGGTGATGCCGACGATGGTGTCCACGCCGTCCGGATCGCCGCTGCGGAGGTCGTAGGTGAGCTCGCTGGCGACCGCGTCCTCGCCGGTTCGGCGGTGGATCTCGTCGGCGAGGGCCTCGCCCACGTTGACCTTGTGCCGGTGGCCGAAGCTATCGGTCTCGCCGTATTCGGCCAGCGTGCCGCCCGTCCACATCGCGCCCTCGGCCGTCACGACGATCGCGTAGTGGCTGGGGTTGTCGCGCTTGTCCTCGACGAGAAGCTGGCACAGCAGGTCGATGTCGTACGGGGCCTCGGGGATCAGGCAGCGGGTCGAGGTGACGTACGACGTCAGCAGTGCCGTGAAGCCGGCGTCGCGGCCGAAGATGCGGAAGACGCCGATCCGTTCGTGCGACCCGAGGGTCGTGCGCTGCCGGTTGATGAGCTCCTTGGCCCGGTCGATGGCGGTCGAGAAGCCGATGCAGTACTCGGTCCCCTGGACGTCGTTGTCCATCGTCTTCGGAATCCCGATGAGCGGGACCCCCGCCTTCACGAGGGCGTGCGAGAAGCTCTGGGTGTCGTCGCCGCCGATGGGCAGCAGGTAGTCGAGGCCCAGCCGCCCGATGTTGTCGAGGACCACGGGGGTCAGGTCGAAGACGCCCTCCGACACCTCCATGGAGGCCAGGCGTTCCTGCGGGACGGTGGAGGGGAGCATCGCCCGGGCCATCTTCCGCGGGTTCGTCCGCGACGTGTGCAGCCAGGTGCCTCCCGTGCGGTCGATCGTCCGCGTGTTGCGTCGATCGAGCCGGACGACGTACTCGGGGTCGAGGTCGGGGCCGGGTTGCATGTGGGTGAGGCCCTGCCATCCCCGGCGGATCCCGTACACCTCGTACCCGAGCTCGGTCGCCCGGAAGGTGACGCTCTTGATGACGGAGTTCAGCCCGGGGACGTCCCCGCCGCCGGTCAGGATGCCGATCCGATGCGTAACCACGGTGGTGTTCTCCTCGGCGCGGCGCACCGGGGTCCCGGGACGCGCGGACGGAACGGTGCCCGCGCGGACGATTCGCCGCTGCCAGACTGGGTCGTTGAATGCCGCGAGCATGGTACCGGTGCGGAAACGCGCCTGTATGATCGATCCGTGAACGACGAGCGGTTCCGATGAACTACGAGCTGTTCATGGGGGAGGCACTGGCGGAAGCCCAGCTCGCGCTCGACGATGGCGAGCCGCCCTGCGCGGCCGTGGCCGTCGTGGACGAGGCGATGGTCGCCCGCGCGCGCGACCGCGTGCGCGAGACGGGAGATCCGACGGCGCACGCGGTGGTGAGCGCGATCCGGGAGGCGGCGCGGCGGCTGGGCCGCGAGCGGCTGGCCGACGTGACGATCTTCACGACCGTCGAGCCCTGCCCCATGTGCGTCGGCGCGCTCCTGCAGGCCGACGTGGAGACCCTGGTCTACGCGGCGCCCGATCCCGAGAACGGAGCCGCGGGCGGGGCGATCCAGCTTGCGCAGGCCGCGCAGCTGCCCCGGCGGCTGCGCGTCGTCAGCGGGATCCGGCGCGACGAGGTGGAGGAGCTGCGGCGCCGATCGCTCGCCCGCCCCCAGTCGGCCCGGACGGCGGACGTCTAGGCCTGCCTCTCCGCCCCGGGGCGGCGTCCGGCGCGGCCCGCCTTTGGTATCCTCCTGCGCGGAGAGGTGTCCGAGTGGTTGATGGTGCCGCTCTCGAAAAGCGGTGTGCGAAAGCACCGTGGGTTCGAATCCCACCCTCTCCGCCAGATCGACGTGGCGGTACGTGCCCGCGGAGAGGTCGCCTAGTGGCCTAGGGCGCCGCACTGGAAATGCGGTATGGGGCAACCCATCGCGGGTTCAAATCCCGCCCTCTCCGCCACCTTCCCGCATCGTGCCGGCGCGTTCCACCGGTCGACCGGGACGTCGGGCCGCGGTGTCGGGGGTGAGCGGTCCGCGGTGACGGCCGGGCCGGCCGCGCTGACGGCATGCGCACAGCACCACCGAGGACCCGTGGATGTCCCGAGATCCCGACCGCCGGGAGGGGCGTGCGGACAACCTCTCCGAGCGGCGCTGGCAGGTGCTCGCGGCCACGGCCACCGGCGCCTTCATCGCCCCGTTCGACGGGAGCGTCGTCGCCGTGGCGCTGCCCAGGATCGGGCCCGCGCTCCACCTGAGCTTCGTCGACGGGCTCTGGGTCCAGCTCAGCTACCTGCTGGTGCTGACGGTCGCGCTCATCCCCGCCGGCCGTCTCGCGGACTCCTGGGGCGGCCTGCGGCTGTACCGGGCCGGGCTGATCGTCTTCGCGGTCGCCTCCGCGCTCTCCGGCGCCGCCACGTCCACGGCCTGGCTGCTCGTCGCGCGGTCGGTCCAGGGGCTCGGGGCGGCGCTGCTGTCGGCCACCTCGACGGCCCTCGTCACCGAGGCGTTTCCCTCGCGCGAGCGCGGCAAGGCGCTGGGCCTCAACGTCACCGCCGTGTACGTCGGCCTCGCCGTGGGACCGGTCCTGGGCGGCTTCCTCACCCAGCAGGTGGGCTGGCGATCGATCTTCTACGTCAACGTCCCCGTGGCGGCGGCCAGCCTCGCTCTGAGCTGGGGGCTTGCGGGCGGACGGCGCGATGCGGCCGGCGGGACGTGGGCGGGCCTCGACCTGCCGGGGATCGCGCTGTTCGTCGGCGCCCTGGCGGCGGGCGTCGCGGGACTCAGCCTGGCGCCGGTCAGCGGCTGGGCGGCGATCCAGCCGCTGGTGCTCATGGCGGTCGGCGTCGGGGGCGTGGTCGCGTTCGTGGCCCGGGAGGCGCGCCACCCGCGCCCCTTCCTCGACGTGGGCCTCTTCCGGCGCAACCGGCTCTTCGCCACGGCCAACCTGGCCGCGCTCGCGAACTACATGGCGTTCGCCGCGGTCACGGTCCTGACGTCGGTGTTCCTGGAGGTGGCGAGCGGCCGGAGCGCCGAGCAGGCCGGCATCCTGCTGGTCGCCGCG
>JAJYDP010000360.1 GCA_021777365.1 Chloroflexota bacterium
ATTGGACCGGCCTCCCGCATGTGGCTCTGTGCGGATACCTCTCGATGGCCCGCGCAATCCACGATGTTGCGCGAGCGCCGGTCCTTCCATGTTGACTAGGAGGGCGGCGAGGTAGGCGATGCCGGCGGCAGCCACGACGGCGAAGTCGTTCCCGCCCTGGCCATGGGCGATCGCCCACAGGAAGCCGCCCAGAGCCACGACGATGGCTACCAGTCCGGCCCCGCCGTGAAGGCCAGGTGAAGTGTGCGAGCCGTTCATCGGCCGGCTGGCCGCGCAGCACGCCGGCCGTCTCGCTGCGTCCGCCGAAGATCACGAGGACCGCGCTGTAGAGCGCCATGATGGCGAACATGCCCAGGCCAACCCAGGGCTGGCCCCGACAGCCGACGCGGCGAAGAGCAGCGCCCCCATGACCAGGCCGAAGGCCGGCATGCCCCACTGGTGTCGCGCGCCGCAATGCACTTGCCGCATCGGCGCAGAGCCCGGCCGTTTCGCGGTCGCGTCGGCAAGCATCAAGATCATTGAGGTTCGCGACACTAGCTGTGATTCCTGGGGAGGTTGTTGACAGCTGAGAGCCTCGCTCCACCGTGTGGGGTGTTCCGCATCCCGACGGGGAGGAGGCTCTCGTGGCCCATGCTTGGGCGCGTCTCAGCGTGTTCCGTTCGGGCGTCAGCTGGCCGCGACGAGACACTTGAGCTCCCCCTCCTGGAGCACGGGCGGGGGCTCTTCCGGGACACGCGGCGGCCGCATGTGCTCCATCGGGCTGTGCGCGAGCTCGCCCTCCTCCACCAGCCACCCGAAGAAGCGCTAGAGCCCGCGGTAGCGGTTGGCCGCCGTGGCCGGTCGCCGCCTCGCTACAACCGATCGCCCAGGCTCAGGCGCTTGGCCGCGGCGATGGCGCGCTCGGTCGCGGCCGAGGCCGCGTAGCGCTGCAGCATGGCCCGGCTGCGCCAGCCCGCGAGGCGCATGAGGTCGGTCTCCTGCATCCCGGACGCGAGCATCGCATGCGCGAAGGAGTGCCGTAGCTGGTGCGGGTGGACCCGATCGCCCAGACCAGCCTGCCTGCCACGTTCCCGCACCATCTGGGAGATCCCTGAGCCCGTGAGGCGGCCCTTGAGCCCCAGCCAGAACCAGGGCTCCGCTGCGTGCGGGTGGCGCGAGCGTGCCCGCTCGTACTGGTCGAGTGCCTTCACGGTCTTGCGCCCCAGGGCGACGATGCGCTCCCGGCGGCCCTTTCCGAGCACGCGCAGGAGGCCCTGGTCAAGGTCGACGTCGTTCGCCAGGGGGTCCGCGGGGTCGTAGCGCAGGTCCGCGATCTCCGACAGGCGGGCGCCGGTGTCCATGAAGCAGCGCAGGATCGCCTCGTCGCGCCGGCCGATGAAGCTCGTGTCGTGGCTCACCGTCGCGAGGAGGGCCTTGAGCTCGGGCTCGCGCAGGACCGGCGGCGGCGCCTCCGGGATGCGCGGCGGCTTCATGCGCGCCATCGGCGACTCCTTGATGAGCCCCTCGTCCACGGCCCAGCGGAAGAAGGCCTGCACCCCGCGGTAGCGGTTGTGCGCGGTGGCCGGCTTGAAGCGCTCGAGGAGCGAGCCGATGAACGCCTCGACGTGCTCGCGGCGGATCGCCTCGACGTCCTGCGGCATGCCCTGTTCCGCCAGGTACGCCGCGAAGCGGCGCGTCGAGTCGACGTACGTGTCGATCGTCCTGGGGGACAGGTTGCCGGCGCGGCAGTGGCGGGCGAAGCTCGCCACGTCACGGGCGAGCCCGGTTGCGGTACCATGCGACATGTCTGCAGTGGTCTCGACCACGGTCGGAGCCTCCGGTACGAGAGTTGATGCTTGCAGCGTGGAGACGCAATCAATCATACGCTCTCAGACCGGAGTGCTAAGGGCCATTTGGCAGGCAGACGCTCTGATTGAGCGTGATTCGATGGGGCTATAGCTCAGCTGGGAGAGCGCCTGCATGGCATGCAGGAGGTCCAGGGTTCGAATCCCTGTAGCTCCACCACCTTCATCGAGTGCCGACCAACGACCCCTCGCCGGAGCGGCGAGGGGTTCGAACTAGGAGGGGTCCCGCAGTGGCGCCGCGTGCCGGCGGTCGCGACGGGACCGGAGCGGTTCGAACCGACAGGGCCGCGACGCGTCCCGCGGCCACACGAGGGCAGGAAGCTGGGATCGCGATGGTGACCGACCGGACCCACATCGACCGCTACGACCCGGCGGCCATCGAGCCCCGCTGGCAGGAGCGGTGGGCCGAGCTCGGGCTCCACCACACGGACCTGCACGACACCACCAGGCCCTCCTACTACCTGCTCACGATGTACCCCTACCCCTCGGGCGACCTGCACATCGGGCACTGGTACATCAAGACGCCGACCGACGCGATCGCGCGCTACCGGCGCATGAACGGGCTCAACGTCTTCTTCCCGATCGGGTTCGACGCGTTCGGCCTGCCGGCCGAGAACGCCGCGATCAAGCACGGCATCCACCCGGCCGACTGGACCATGCGCAACATCGAGAACATGCGCCGGCAGCTGCGCTCGATGGGCGCTACCTTCGACTGGGCGGCCCAGGTCGTCACCTGCGAGCCCGAGTACTACCGCTGGAACCAGTGGATCTTCCTGAAGTTCCTGGAGGCGGGACTCGCCTACCGCGCGATGGCGCCGGTGGACTGGTGCCCCAGGGACCAGGTCGTGCTGGCGCGCGAGCAGGTCGAGGGCACGGATCGCCACTGCTGGCGCTGCGGGACGCCGGTGATCAAGCGCGACCTGGAGCAGTGGTTCTTCCGCATCACGAAGTACGCCGACGAGCTGCTTCGCTTCGACGGGATCGACTGGCCCGAACCGGTGCGCGTCATGCAGACCAACTGGATCGGCCGGTCGGAGGGGGCGGAGGTCGCCTTCACGGTCGCTCCCGACCAGTATCAGCCGGGCGGCGACGAGCTGCGCGTGTTCACGACCCGACCGGATACGCTCTTCGGTGCCACCTTCATGGTGCTCGCGCCCGAGCACCCGCTGGTGGCGAAGCTCACGCACCCGGGGCAGCGCGAGCAGGTCGAGCGCTACCAGTACGAGGCGCGCCGCAAGTCCGAGATCGATCGCCTCTCCACCGACCGCGAGAAGACCGGCGTGCCGCTGGGTGCCGACGCGGTCAACCCCGTCAACGGCGAGCGGATCCCGATCTGGATCGCAGACTACGTCCTCCTGGGCTACGGGACCGGCGCGATCATGGCCGTCCCGGCGCACGACGAGCGCGACTACGCCTTCGCCGTCAGGTTCGACCTGCCGATCCGCCAGGTGATCGCTCCCGCCGACCCGCGCGAAGCGGCGCGGGTGGCGGAGCTGGTTGCCGCCGGGGGCGACGGTGGGGCCGCGTTCGTCGCGCACTCCGAGGACGAGGTGATGGTCAACAGCGGGCCGTACACGGATCGCTCGGCGAAGGACGGGTTCGCCGCGATCGTCGCCGACCTGCGGGCGCGCGGCCAGGGCGAGGCCGCCGTCACGTACCGCATCCGCGACTGGCTGATCAGCCGCCAGCGCTACTGGGGTACGCCGATCCCGGTCGTGTACTGCGAGCGCGACGGGATCGTCGGGGTGACGGAGGACCAGCTGCCGGTGCTGCTGCCCCACGACGTCGACTTCAAGGTCACCGGCGAGAGCCCACTGAAGGCACATGAGGGCTTCCTGCGCACCACGTGCCCGCGCTGCGGTGGCCCCGCCACGCGCGAGACGGACACCATGGACACGTTCGTGGACAGCTCCTGGTACTGGTGGCGCTACCTGTCGCCGCACAAGGACGACGGGCCCATCGACGCCGCGCTCGAGGACGAGTGGTGCCCGGTCGACCAGTACACCGGCGGCGCCGAGCATGCGGTCATGCACCTCCTGTACAGCCGCTTCTTCGCCAAGGCGCTCGCCGACCTCGGCCTGGTGCACGAGCGCGAGCCGTTCCGGCGACTCTTCAACCAGGGGCAGATCCTGGGCGCCGACGGCGAGCGGATGAGCAAGAGCCGCGGCAACGTCCAGGACCCCGACGAGCTGGTGCAGCGCTACGGCGCCGACACCGTCCGCCTGTTCCTGATGTTCATGGGCCCCTGGGACCAGGGCGGCCCCTGGAGTTCGACCGGGATCGGCGGCATCAGCCGGTTCCTGAACCGGGTCTGGACGGCGGTCCTCGACCCGGCGGGCGTGGAGGCGGGCGACCCCGATGCGGGGCGGCTGCCGCCCGGCGAAACGGCGGGGGCTGCCGAGCGCGCGCTGCTGACGGCCGCGCACCGCACGCTGAAGGTGGTGACGGCCGAGTTCGATAGCTACCGCTTCAACACGATGGTGGCGCACCTGATGGAGCTGACCAACGTGCTCATGCGCTACCGGGGGACCGAGGTGGCGGGCGGCCCGGCGTGGGACGAGGCGGTCGACCTGCTGCTGCACATGCTCGCGCCCTCCGCCCCGCACGTCACCGAGGAGCTCTGGTCGCGTCGGCTCGAGGCCCGCGGCCAGGCCTGGCGCTCGGTCCACGCCGAGCCGTGGCCGGCCTGGAACGAGGCACTGGTCGCCGAGGACACCATCGAGCTGCCCGTGCAGGTGAACGGCAAGCTGCGCGACCGCGTGCAGGTGGCGGCCAGCCTGTCGCCGGCCGAAGTCGAGTCGGTCGTGCTCCAGCGCGAGAAGATCCGCGCGATCCTGGGCGGCCGCGCTCCGGATCGCGTGATCCACGTCCCGGGCCGGCTGGTCAACATCGTCGTCCGGTAGGAAATGTCTCCCGACCCCGTGTTCTACGTGCGCACCCGGGAGCCCGCCTGAGCGTCGGTCTCACGTCGCCGAGCTTGACGCCTCCTCCGCCTGGGGTGATGATGGATCCGTCATCAGGAGGCCGACGACATGACGATGGCGGGCAGGATGCTGCGGCACGCGCGGCGGTCGAAGGGATGGACGCAGCGCGAGCTGGCGCAGGCAGCAGGTGTCCCCCAGGAGACGATCGCGCGGATCGAGCGCGGGCGGATCGACCCCCGCGTCGGAACGCTGGACCGGCTGCTGGAGGCGTGCAGCTGGGGGCTCGAGCTCGAGCCACGCCTCGGCATCGGCATCGACCGCACCGTGATCCGCCGGCTCATCGCGATGCCGGACGAGGAGCGGCTCCAGCTGGCGCTTGCGTCCGATCAACGGTACGAGGAGTTCCGACGGGCCTTCCGGAAGGTCGCCGAATGAGCGAAGCGTCCGTGTTCCAGCCCGGCCGGATCCTCGAGGTGCTCGTACGCCATGACATTCGGTTCGTCGTCATCGGCGGGATCGCGGCGCAGGCCCACGGCTCGACGTCGGCGACGCGCGACCTCGACGTCTGCTACTCGTGCGACCCGAACAACCTGTGTGCGATCGTGGAGGCCCTCGCCGACCTGCAGGCGATCCGCCGGGATCTCCCCTCGGGAGTCACGGTGCCACCAGTGGACATCCGCACGCTCCGGCTCGGCGACCTGTTCCTGTTCGAGACAGAGTCGGGCCCGCTCGCCCTGCTCAGCTCGCCTGACCCGGGCCTCGACTACGAGCAGCTGGCCCGGACGGCCGTGCCGTTCGAGATCGAGGGGCACCGCGTGCTGGTCGCCTCGGTCGACGACC
>JAJYDP010000361.1 GCA_021777365.1 Chloroflexota bacterium
CCGGCGTTCAGCCGGATCCCCGCCAGCGGCGCGCGCAGGTTGCGCTCGACGTCGTGCACGAGCGCCTTCTGGGGCGAGACGTAGAGCACGCGCAGCCGGTCGAGGGGCCGCGCGGGTGCCGGCTCGACGGCCAGGCGGTCGAGGCACCACAGGAACGCGGCCAGCGTCTTCCCGGATCCGGTCGGCGCGCACACCAGCGTGTGCCGGCCCTCGGCGATCGCCGGCCAGGCGCCGGCCTGGGCCGGCGTCGGCGCCTCGAACGAGGCACGGAACCAGTCCCGCGTCGCGGGCGTGAAGCCCGCCAGCGGGTCCGGGGGCGCGCCGCGCGCGCCGCGTGGCGACGAGGGGCCGGGCACGGGAGAGGAGTATAGGATCGTCGCGGCGCGCGAACCCGCGGGGGAGAGCCGCGGACGGGGCTACCGTCGCGCCGCGGCGTACGCCTCCTGGGGCCGGACCACCAGCACCGGGACCCGCGAGTGGCGCACCACGTACTCGGAGACGCTGCCGAGCAGGAGACGCCCGATCACGCTGCGGCCGTGCGTCCCGACCACGATCAGGTCGGCGGATTCCGCCTCGGCGGCCGCCACGATGGCCTCGCCCGGCTGGCCCTCCCAGGTGAGGTACATCGCCGCCACGCCCGCGCGCAGCGCGTCGTCCACCACGGCCCTGGCGATCGCCCCGGCCTCCTCGCGGGCCGCGACGGCGGTGCCCGGGAACATGGAACTCGCGGCCGCCACCTCGGGCACGTTCACCACGTTGATGACGATCAGCCGCGCCTGCAGGCGCATGGCCAGATCGATCGCCTCGTCTGCGGCCGCACTCGACGCCGGGGACCCGTCGGTGGCCACGAGGATCGTCTCGATCATCGCCATGACGCCTCCTTTCCTCCTCCGGAGCCTGCCTCGCGCGCGCTGCAGGCGGCGTCTGCCGGACGGCCCGAAGCCGCCGGTCAGCCGGCCCGGTTCCCCGGGGACGCGCGGTCCCCGCATGGCCCCCGTCCGGCGCGTCCCGACGGGGTCCTGCACCGGCCATCCGGCGGTGGCGCGCGGAGCGATCAGGCCGCCAGCGCCCGGAGCTGTCCGACCAGGCTGGAACCCGAGAGCCGCTTGAGCAGCGTGGCGCCGACGCCGCACCGCCGGGCATCCAGGCGCTCCTGCTGGTCCCAGTAGGACGAGAGGACCGCGATCCGGCCGTGCTCCAGCGGATCGGCGACCGCGTTCACCACCGAGCGCCAGCCGCTGCGCAGGTCGCCGTCGACGAGGGCCACGTCGATCCTCGTCTGCCGCACCACCGCGGCTGCCTCGGCGGCGCTGGACACCCGCGCCACGACCTCGAAGCCGTGGCGGGACAGGTACTCGGACAGCGCATCGCCGGCGACCCGATGATCGCTCACCAGGAGCAGGCGGAGGGGCTCGGCAGCGGGGGATGCCATGTCGGAAGGTTGCCCACCCGAAAATGGGGGGCGAAGCGACGAAGAGGCCAAATAACCGGGCCGTTCGGCCCTACGCACATGTCAGCTCCATGACGATGCTATCGACCAAGGCGAACGCCGCAGGGGACGCGCGGCGTTCGCCTCCTTGATTCCTGGGGGCCGAGCAGCGAGGTGGTCAGGATGGAGTCCTCGACACCGGGAACCCCCGATCCGCCGGAAGCCGCCGGCGCACAGCGCATCCCGGCCGCACGCCTCCGGCGCCGCTGCGATCCCGCGGCCTTCACCTTCGCGTCCACCGCCGAGCTGAGCCCGCTGGACCAGACCGTCGGCCAGCCGCGGGCCATCGGCGCGATCACGTTCGCCCTCGGGATCCACGATCCCGGATACAACCTGTTCGTGCTCGGGCCCACCGGGACCGGACGGCGGACCACGCTGCACGCGTACCTCGAGCGAGCGGCCCGGGAACGCCCGAGCCCGCGCGACTGGGTCTACCTGTTCGACATGGCCAACCCGCGCCGTCCGATCGCGGTCTCCTTCCCGGCTGGCCATGCCGGGGCGTTCGCGCGGGACGTGGCGCGCTTCGTCGCGGACGCGGGCCGGGAGATCACCCGCGCCTTCGAGAGCGACGAATACCGTCGCCGGGCGGGTTTGGTGACCTCGGAGACGGACGAGCGCCGCCAGGCCACCCTGTCCGCCTTCCGCGCCGAGGCCGCCGTGCTCGGCCTGGGTCTCGAGTTCACCCCGGCCGGGATCCTCACCCTGCCGATCCGCGACGGTCGCCCGATTCGCGCGGACGAGTTCGACCAGCTCTCGCCCGAGGAACGCGAGGTCTACCGGGAGCACGGTCACGCGATCGAGGAGCGCCTCCCCGACGTGCTGGCGCGCCTGCGCGCCCTCGAGCGCGAGGCCCGGGAGCGCACGGCGGCCCTCGACCGGGAGGTCGCGGTCTTCGCCGTCGGGCACCTGCTCGACGAGCTCCGCGCCCGGCACGCCGGCGTCGAGCGGCTCGGCGCGTGGTTCGACGCGCTCCGTGACGACATGCTGGAGCACCTGGACCTGTTCCGGCCGACCGCGGAGGCGGAGGCGGGCGAGCAGGCCGGCCACGCGGCGCAGGAGGCGCGCCAGGCCCGCGAGGCGATCCTGGGGCGCTACGCGGTCAACGTGCTGGTGACGCACCAGCCGGACGCGCCCGCCCCGGTCGTCGACGAGCCCAGTCCCACCTACTACAACCTCTTCGGACGGATCGAGTACGCAACGCTGATGGGCGTGGTCACCACGGATCACCGCAACATCCGGCCCGGGGCCATCCACCGCGCCAGCGGCGGGTTCCTGGTCCTCCGCGTCCAGGACCTCCTCGCGGACCCGCTGGCCTGGGAACGACTGAAGGACACCCTGCGGACGGGGCAGGCGCGCGTGGAGAACATCGGTGCGCAGTACGTCCTCTTCCCCACCGCCACCCTGGAACCGGAGCCGATCCCGGTGGACGTCAAGGTGGTGCTGGTGGGCCCGGCCGCCCTCTACCAGGCTCTCTACCTGGTCGACGAGGAGTTCCGGACCCTCTTCAAGGTGCGCGCCGAGTTCGACGTGGAGATGCCGTGGGGAGACCCGGAGGCCGCGCTCTACGCCTCGTTCATCGCGGGGCACGTCCAGGCGTCCGGACTCCGCCACTTCACGCCCGAGGCCGTCGCGCGCATCGTGGAGCATGGCGCACGGATCGCCGAGCACCAGGAACGCCTCTCCACCCGCTTCTCCGAGATCGTGGACCTGGGGTCCGAGTCGAGCTACTGGGCGGGTCGCGCGGGCCACGAGCTCGTGGCAGGCGAGGACGTGGTCTGCGCGGTGGAGGCACGCCAGGAACGTGCCGGCCTGGCCGAGGAACGGCTCCGGCGGCTGATGGCCGAGGGGACGCTCCACATCCAGACCACGGGCCAGACGGTCGGCCAGGTGAACGGGCTCGCCGTCCTGACCACCGGCGACCACACGTTCGGTCAGCCGATCCGGATCACCGCCACCACCGGGGTGGGGCCGGGCGAGGTGGTGCACGTGGACCGCGAGACGGAGATGAGCGGCCGCATCCACACCAAGGGGTTTCTGATCGCCTCTGCCTTCCTTGCCGAGCGGTACGGCGGCGCCCGCCCGCTCAACATCCGCGCCTCGGTGGCGGTGGAGCAGTCCTACGAGGCGATCGAGGGCGATTCGGCATCCCTGGCCGAGATCTGCGCCCTGCTCTCGAGCCTGGCGGACCTGCCCGTGCGGCAGGGGCTTGCCGTGACCGGTTCCATGGACCAGCACGGCGCCGCTCAGCCGGTGGGTGGGGTGAACGAGAAGATCGAGGGCTTCTTCCATGCCTGCCGGATCGGCGGGCTGACCGGCGACCAGGGCGTGGTCCTGCCGGAGGCCAACGTCCGCAACCTGATGCTCGCGCAGGACGTGCTCGACGCCGTCGAGGCCGGCACATTCCACGTCTGGGCGGTCCGCGACGTCGACGACGCCCTCGGGCTGCTGACCGGCCTGCCGGCGGGCCGGCGGGGAGCGGACGGGCGCTATCCCGAGGGGACCATCCACCGGCTGGTCGACGACCGCATCGCCTTCCTGGTGGACCAGGCGCGCCAGTTCACGTCGCCGCCCCAGGCCTGAGCTCGCTCCGGGCCGACGCGGCACAGGCGCGTCGCAGCCTGATCGCTCGCACGCAACCCCGGCTGCGGCGCGTACGGCCGGCTGGCGCGGGCCGCTCTGGCCCGGCCGCTAGAGATAGTGCCGTCCGCGGGCGGTGCAGTCCAGGTCGGCGCGGAAGTCCGGGTGCGCGATGGCCGTGAGCGCCCTCGCCCGCTCCGAGACGCTGCGCCCGTGGAGGTGGGCCACGCCCCACTCGGTGACCACCGTCTGCACGTGCGCGCGCGTCGTGACGACCCCGGCACCCTCCTTGAGGGTGCACACGATCCGGGAGGTCCTGCCGTCGGATGTCGTGGACGGGAGGGCGATGATGGAGAGCCCCTCCTCGGCCAGCGCCGCGCCGCGGACAAAGTCCATCTGCCCGCCGACGCCGCTGTAGAGCCGCCAGCCGATGGAGTCGGCGCAGACCTGGCCGGTGAGGTCCACCTCGATCGCCGAGTTGATCGACCGCATGCGCCGGAACCGGCGGATCACGGCCGTGTCGTTGGTGTAGTCGACCTCGCGCATCTCGACCATCGGGTTGTCGTCCGCGAAGTCGTAGAGGCGCTGGGTCCCCATCATGAACGTGGCCACCACCTTGCCTCGGTCGAGGTCCTTGCGGGCCCCGGTGACCACCCCGGCCTCGACCAGGTCGACCACGTTGTCGGTGAGCATCTCCGTATGCACGCCCAGGTCGTGCTTGTGGCGGAGCGCCATGCCGACCGCGTTCGGGATCGCGCCGATCCCCATCTGGAGCGTCGCCCCGTCGGGGATCAGGTCCGCCACGTAGTCGGCGATCCGCCGCTCCACCTCGCCGGGCGCACCGGGGTCGTGCACGTAGGGAGGGCGGTTGACCTCGATCGCCCGGTCGATCTCGGAGACATGCACGAAGCTGCTCCCGTGCGTGCGGGGGAGCGCCGGGTTGACCTGGGCGATGACGGTCTTCGCGCATCGCACCGCGGTGAGCGTGGCGTCCACCGAGGTGCCGAGCGAGCAGAAGCCGTGCGCATCGGGCGGCGTGACGTTGATGAAGACGGCATCGAGCGGGACGAGCCCGCGGGTGAACAGCCCGGGGACGTCGGAGAGGAAGACCGGGATGAACTCGGCACGGCCCTCCGCGACCGCCCGCCGGGCGTTGGGCCCGATGAAGAGGGCACGGTGCCGGAAGTGCCCCGCCATCTCGGGGGCCATGTGCGGCGCGGGCCCCTCCGCGTGCAGGTGGACGATCTTCACGTCCTCGAGTTCGGGCGCGCGGGTGCAGAGCGCGTTCAGCAGCTCGGTTGGGGTGGCCGCCTCGGCCTGGACGAAGATCTGGTCGCCGGACCGGATGCCGGCCACGGCTTCCGCGGGCGTCACGATGCGCATGGACGGAGCCTATGGCGCCGCGGCCCGCCGGTAACGGTCCGAACCGCGCCGCGGCGAGGGGCCGGAGGGCCCGTCCCGCCGACCGTTTGCCGCGACGCGGCCCTCCCGGGCGGGCGCTGGTGCGCTCCAGGGAGCGGCT
>JAJYDP010000362.1 GCA_021777365.1 Chloroflexota bacterium
CCGCGGCGAGCGACGCGACCGACGGTGCCGACACCCGTGCGGGGAGCGCGTCGCTGGCGGCACTGCCGGGGAGTGCGGCCCTCTGGGTCATCGACGGGCTCGACTGGACGGGAAGGTACGAAGACCCCCACCGCGCCTGGGGCTTCGCGGTGGCGTACTTGGCCGTCGACCAGCTCCACCGGGCGCCCGTGCCCCGGTCCTCGGCGATCGTCCCGACCGTGCGCTGGCTCGCGCTCGACCCGCAGTCGGGCACGGCGGCAGCGGACTCACCCGCGCCCCGCATCGACGTGCACGGAGCGCCGGTGGTGGCCCTCGCCATCACCTGGCCCGCGTCGGTCCAGCCGGTGAGCGAGCAGCTCGATTACCGCGGCCCGCCGGGGTCGGCGGCGGCCCGGCCGATGCCGCTCGACGCGAGCGTCCCGGCGCTGGTCGACCTCGCGGCGCCCGGGCCGGTATCGGGAACGTTCATGCTGCCACCCGGCACTCGCGCCGGCCAGGCGATCGACTGGCTCGCCCATGGCTGGCCGCTGGGGAGCTACGACTTCACGGTCGGGCTCGGTGACGTGCACTGGATCCTCAGATTCCGCCTGCAGCCCAGCCCCTGAGCGGCGCGCGGGCCCGGCAAGTGGTGGCCGCAGGCCTGCCGAAGCGCCCGACGACATGTCGAGCGGGATCGGGCCCGACTCCCGAAGGAATGCATCGGCGCCGTTCCGCGCCCGCCAGCCGCAACCATCCGCGCGAGAAACGCCGGGAGACCCCCAGATCTTTGGTGATACACTCGCGCCTTCCGCCGCCGGCCGGAGTCTGAGGGGATCCGGCTTCTGCACGACGGACGCGTCCACGCAAGCCTCTGTCCCCGGGCGGTGTCATGCAGGGTGCTCAGGTCGTCGCCAGCCGCTTGTCACGTCGCGCACTGCTTGTCTTCGACTTCGACGGGACACTGTGGCGCGGCAACGAACCCCTCGAGGCCTACGCCGAACTGGTGTCGCTCGGCCTCGATCCCGCTGAGCGGGGCGCATTCCTCGCGGACGTGCGCGCGTTTCTCCGTGGAGACCACTGGCTGGTGACCGGCCTGCGGCCCCCGCCCGACGATGGATGGGCGGCGATCGCGACGTTCGCTGCGGACCGCGGCGCGGCGCCGGTGCATCGCCAGGCAGCGTTTCATGAGACCCGACGCCGCATCGCCGCCGGCGAGTTTCGGCTGGAGGTGCCACGCGGCCTGCCCGAGTTCCTGGCAGCTGCCCGCGACTCGTGCGTGATCGCGCTCGCATCGAACAGCCCCGCAGCATCCGTCCACCCGGTGCTCGAGCGGCTCGGGCTCGCGCCGTACTTCGACGAGGTGGCGAGCGACGCGGGCAAGCCCGGAGGGCTGCCGGCGATCGTGGACGGCTGGATCGAGGTCTGGCGGCCCGCGCACGTCATGAGCATCGGGGACCACTACCGCAACGACATCGAGCCGGCGGCGCGACGCGGCTGGTTCACCACGCACATCAGCCCCTGGCGCTGGATCCCCGGACCGTGCTCGATCGCCGGTGCGACCGTGGAGGACGTGCTGCCGGCATTGCGGTCGTGGGTGGGGGCCGCCGCCGTTGCCCCGGACGAACCGCAGGGGAACAGTGCGCCGGATCTCGGGCACCGGTCGACGACGCGTCCGGCGCCGGCCATCCCGGGCACGAGGGTGGGGCCCGGCAGCCCGGAGCAGCCGGAGAAGGAGGTGTACCGGACGGCCTGACGGCGCTGCGGGGGCGGGCATTTTCCTGTGTGGAGAGAGGCATCGCGCTCCGGCGAAGGAGCGACTGTCGCGAGGAGGAGTCGTGCAGAGCGTGCGCTGGCGCAAGTTCCTGGTGGCATCGGCCGTCGCGTCCCTGGTCGTCACGCTGTCGGCGTGCGGCGCGGGCGCAACGGCGACGCCGAGTTCGGTGGCCCTGACCTTCTACTACCCGGTGGCGGTTCCCGGGCCGATCACCCAGCTGATCGACGGGTACATCAGCAAGTTCGAGCAGCAGAACCCGGGCATCACGGTGAAGCCCGTTCTTTCGGGCGGGTATCCGGACACGCTGACGAAGATCGAAACGACGATCAAGGGCGGGGGAACGCCGCCCGATGTCGCGGTGATGCTCTCCACGGATCTGTACTCGCTCGTCGACTCCAATGCCATCCAGCCTCTCGACAGCGAGGTCGCGGCGGCCGGCGGAGACACGTACCTCTCGGACTTCTATTCCGCCTTCCTCGCCAATTCCCGGTACCAGGGCCACATCTGGAGCCTGCCGTTCCAGCGCTCCACGCCGGTCCTCTTCTACAACAAGGACATGTTCAGCGCCGCAGGGCTCGATCCCAGCAAGGGCCCGGCGAACTACCAGGAGATGGTCTCCGACGCACAGAAGCTCACCAAGCCGGACGGCAGCACGTGGGGCATCGAGATCTCCTCTGACGGCATTCCCTACTGGCTCTTCCAGTCGTTCGTCATCGGCGGCGGCTCGAACGTTGTCGGCTCCGCCCCGAACCAGGTCAACTTCGACACGCCCCAGGCGACGCAGGCCCTGCAGGACTTTGCCGACCTGTCGACGAAGTACCACGTGATGCCGTCGGGGATCCTCCAGTGGGCGAACATGCCGAACGACTTCGTCGCGGGCAAGGCCGCCATGATCTGGCACTCGAGCGGCTCCCTGGCGAACATCCTGAAGCAGGCGAAGTTCAACGTCGGGGTCGGCTACACGGTCGGCGAGAACGGCTACGGCGCCCCAACCGGCGGCGGCAACCTGTACATGCTGAAGGGCATCCCGGCCTCCCACCAGGCCGCCGCATGGAAGTTCATCCAGTTCATGAGCTCCACCGACATCCAGTCGGACTGGAGCATCAACACCGGCTACATCGCCGCCCGCCAGTCCTCCTACCAGACCGCGGCGATGAAGTCGTACCTCGCCAAGACGCCGCAGGCCGCCGTGGCGCCGGCGGGTCTCCAGTACGCCAAGGCGGAACTCGCTGCGCATGACAACGCGCAGATCCAGAAGTTCCTCGGTGACGCGGTGCAGGCCGTGCTGACGGGCAAGAGCACGCCGTCCGCGGCCCTCGCAGCCGCGCAGCAACAGGCGACGCAGCTCCTGTCGGCGTTCAAGAACTGACGGAGTTGCGCCTTCCCCTCGTCAGGCTGTCTGCAGAACGGCGACCCGGCCGGCGGGTCGCCGTTCTGCCCTACCTGCTGATCGCGCCGACCATCTTCTTCGTCGCGCTCTTCACCCTCTGGCCGACGGTGCTCGTCGCCTTCGACAGCCTGTTCCTGCAGAACGAGGCCGTCCAGGTCCCGCAGTTCACCGGGCTGGGCAACTACGCCGCCCTCGCAGGGGACGCGACGTTCCGGCAGGTCATCGTCAACACGATCGTGTACGTGGTCGTGACGGTGCCGATCAGCGTGGTGCTGGCGCTCATCCTCGCGCTCGCACTCAACCGGCGGCTGCGCGCGCTCGGACTGTTCCGCCTCGCGTTCTTCTACCCGGCCGTCCTGCCGATGGTGAGCGCGGCCACGATCTGGCTGTTCATGTACGCGCCCGGCTACGGGCTCGTGAACGTGTTCCTGGGCATCCTGCACCTCCCCGGCCAGAACTGGCTCGGGAGCAGCAACCTTGCCCTGATCGCGCTCATGATCCTCGGGGTCTGGAAGCAGACCGGCTACTTCATGATCTTCTACCTGGCAGGCCTCCAGGGACTGCCGCACGAGGTCTTCGAGGCGGCGAACCTGGACGGCGCATCGCCGCTCCAGACCGTGCGCCACCTGACGCTGCCCCTGCTCATGGGCACCACGCTGTTCGTGACGACGATCGCGGTCGTGAACGCCTTCGAGACGGTCGACCAGATCTACATCATGACGGGCGGGGGGCCGACGAACGCCACCACGATGCTCCTCTTCGACATCTGGCAGACGCTCTTCAACTTCTTCGACCAGGGCACGGCGAGCGCACTGAGCGTCATCCTGATCGGCGTCCTGCTCGTCTTCACCGTCGTCAATTTCACGCAGGTCGAGCGCCGTGCGACGTACGAGTAGACGCCTCGACCGTCGGCGGATCGTCGACGCGGCGTGGGTGCTCGTCCTTGCGGTGATCGCCATCGCCTGGGCCGTGCCGATGCTCTGGGCGCTCGCCGTCTCGGTGCACTCGCCCGACGAGCCCATCAGCGCGACCAATCTGTGGTGGGGAGCCCACCCGACGCTGGCCAACTACGCGCAGGCGTTCCAGATCGCGCCGTTCGCGCAGTACTACGTCAACACGATCGTGATCGTCTTCGGGATCCTGGTCGTCCAGCTCGTCACGATCAGCCTGGCAGGATTCGCGTTCGCCAGGTACCGGTTCCGGGGCGAGAACCTGCTGTTCTTCGTGATCCTGCTGCAGCTGATGGTGCCATCGAGCGCGCTGATCGTCCCGAACTACTCGACCATCCGACAGCTGCACCTGTTCGACACGCTGGTGGCCGTGATGCTCCCGTACTTCGGATCGGCCTTCGGCGTGTTCCTCATGCGCCAGACGTTCAAGACGGTGCCCCGCGATCTCGACGATGCGGCCCGCGTCGACGGGGCGAACTGGTTCCAGACGCTGCGGCACGTCTACATCCCGCCGGCGCGGCCGGCCATGATCGCGTTCGCCCTCTCCTCGATCAGCTTCCACTGGAACGACTTCCTCTGGCCGCTCGTGGTCACGAACAGCACGGCGAGCCGCCCGCTGACCGTCGGCCTGGCCGTGTTCACGCAGCTCGGCGAGATCGGCGCCCAGTGGCCCCTCGTCACGGCCGGCACGGTGATCGTCGTCGGCCCGTTGCTGCTCCTCTTCCTGGTGTTCCAGCGCCAGTTCATCGACAGCTTCCTGCACTCCGGGCTGAAGTAGCTGGTGCGCGGGTCATCGCCGGGCGGGCCGGACCGGTGGAGGCCCGACCCGCCGGGGTCGGCCGCAGTCGAGGACTGAACGCGCTACGAGTGAAGGGCCGACTGGAACGCCTCGGCCATCACGTGATAGCCGGCCAGGTTCGCGTGGTTGTTGCCCGCGACGCACGACCAGCTCCATGCGCAGACCGTCGCGACGTTCTTCGGCAGCGGCCCGGCACTCGTCTCGACGAGCGGCTCCCACGCGGTCGTGAAGAACGCTCCCGCGACGTCCGCGACCTTCGCGGTGCCGGCAAGGTAGGTCGCGGTGAGCATCTGGTTGAGCGGCACGACGGCCTGGTACACGGATGCGTACGCAAGCTGCTGGCCCTGCGGCCCGGTCAGCCAGTACGCGAGGAACGGATCGTAGATCGTCGTCCCGACGATCGGCGTGTCCGGGCCGGCCGCGGCCCGGAGGGCGGACAGGATCGTGGGCAGGTTGGCGGCGATCTGGGTGTACCCCTGCCCGAGGCACGAGACATCGTTCATGCAGGCGAAGTCGCCGAAGCCGATGTCGATCGTGACGAAGGCCACGAACTTCTGGTGGGCCCGCAGGAACGAGACGGCCTGGTTCAACTGGCTGCCGTGGTCGTACGCGCACTGTCCGCCACCATTGATCATCGTGACGGTCGACTCGCCCGGGCAGCCGAGCTTCACCAGTTCGAGGTTGGCGTACTGCC
>JAJYDP010000363.1 GCA_021777365.1 Chloroflexota bacterium
CTCTACCCCGGCGACAGTTGCCAGGTGACGGTGACGTTCACGCCAGTGTCGGTCGGGCTCGCCTCGGCGACACTGCAGGTCGTCGACTCGGCCGCCGGATCGCCTCACGCGGTTGGCCCCAAGGGATCGTTCCGCGCCCAGGTGCTGGTCATGCCCAACGACATCCTCGGGCCGCGAAGCCTGTCGCGTCTTCCCCGGCGGGTGGCCCGGACGTGCCGTCGGCGGCGGCGCCGTTCCTGGCGGAGCCGCACACCGCCGAGCCGCCCATCGGCCCCGTGTTTCACGAAGGCCCGGGGGGAACCGGCTCGCTCATCTTCCGGCATTGACCCCAGGGGATCCCGCCCGCGTGGACAGCAAGGGGGAATCCACCCCTTCATTCGTGACCGGTCTCGCGGTAACGTCCGCGCATGCCGGCGTGGGGTTCCCGCATCCCGTGGGGTACCCGCATCCATCGCACGGCGCCGAGGCACGGCCACGTACGGCCGGGCACGGTGCCCGGGGACTCCGAATGCGCCTGCCGGTGTTCCCGAAGGTACCCATGTTCCCGAAGGTACCCATTGACAGCGCGGTGGCGCGTGCGCACCATGTCGCGATCCGGCGCCTGAAGGTTGGGTAGGGAGGACCAGTGGCTCCGAAACGCGCACACTCCGTGTTGGCTGCCGTCGGCGTGATGGCACTGCTGGCCGCATGCGGCGGCTCGTCCGCGACCAGGGCACCGACCGCGGCCGCCCCCGGTGGGGCAGCTCCGGCCTCTGCCGGAGCGCCGTCGCAGGCACCGGCCGCGCCGTCCGCGCCGTCCGTGGCGGCGAGCGCCGCCGCGAGTGCGGCTCCCCAGCCAAGTGTCGGCGACGTCGCGAACTCGGCAAGTGGCCTTGCGAACCTCAGTTCCTACAAGCTGTCGCTCGCCACCTCGGGCGGCTCTCAGAACATGACGGTCACGGTCGTGGTCGTCCGCAAGCCGTCGTTCGCCGAGAGCATCACCGAATCGGTCGGCGGCCACACGATCCGAATGGTCATCGTCGGGACGACCCTGTGGATGGACGAGGGGACAGGCACGTTCGTGAAGACGCCTCTCCCGCCCAGTGCGATCCAGTCCATGACGGTCGGGTTCGACCCGGCCGTCACCCTCCATGAGATCAACAAGAACGGCATGCTATCGGCGCTCAAGACCGTGGGGGTGGAGACCAAGAACGGCGTGCAGGCCATTCACCTGCACGGCGACCATTCGACGCCCGTCCCCGCCGGCCAGCCCACCATCCCACCCGGGGGCACGGTCGACCTCTGGATCGCGACCGACGGCAACTACCTCGTCGCGATGGAGTGGAGCGGCGTCATCTCGGCAGGCGCCACTCCGAGCGCGACCTTGCCGACCAGCGCGAAGTGGGAAATCACCAACAGCAACGATCCGTCGCTGAGCGTCAGCGCGCCGAGCTGAGGCCGTTCGACAAGGAACAGGAGGCACCCCACGTGGTCACCGAGATCTGGGCAAAGGTGAGTTCACGAGAACGGCTGGCGCTGATTGGCGCTGGCCTCATCGTGGTGTCGTGGTTGCTGGGGATCGTCCTGAGCGGCGGGCTCTTCGGGGTGGCCGGGGCGGGCGGCGTCGGGCTCCTTGGCGCCATCGCCGTGCTCGTGGTGGTCTACCTGCACTACGCGCCGAACACCAACATCACCTGGCCCGCTCCCTACGCCACGATCCTGCTCGGGATCAGCGCCGTGGTCGCGCTCATCGCCCTCCTGCAGTTCTTCCAGCTCGTCTCGATCCTCGGACTCCTGGCGGCGTATGGCGGTGCCACGGTCGTCCTCGTCCTGATCGTCGATTGGGCTGGCGCGGCGCTCATGCTGTGGGGCTCGTACCAGGAGTGGCAGGCGGCAAAGGGGACGCCCGCGTAGCGGGCCTGCTGTCCGGGCGCGTCCCGTCGGTGGCGCATCCGGTTTCCTGATCGCGCGATCGGGTTCGCACGGGTTGAGGGCCGCCGCGAGCGCCTCGATGCGCTCGTGCGCACCGCCGACTGATGCGCGGTGAGCCGGGGTTACCCGGGCGAGGGGAGAACCCTGGAGGTCGCCGCAGCGTCGGTCGAGGAGGATGCTGTGCACAGGGTGGTCGTTCGCGGCGCGCGCGTCGTGGATGGAACCGGGCGGGAGCCCGCCGGGGAGCGTGACGTCATCGTCGAGGACGGCCGGATCGTGGCGATCCAGGCCAGCGGGGCGCCGCTCCGCGCCGACATCGTGGTGGATGCCGCCGGCGCCACCCTCCTGCCGGGCCTGACCGATGCCCACGTCCACCTGGGGCTGGTCGGGGCGCCGCCGAAGCCCCAGGGCGAGGGCTCGCTGGTCGACTATGCACTGCTGGTCCGGGCGCTCATCGAGCGGACCCTCCACGAAGGGTTCACGACCGTCCGGGATGCCGGCGGGCTCGATCCCGCGTGGGCGCGTGCCGTCGCCGCGGGCCGGATCCGCGGTCCCCGCATCCTGCCATCCGGCTCGTTCCTCACCCAGACGGGCGGTCATGGCGACGCGCGGGCGGCCCACGAGGCGGTCCACGGGCTCGCCTCGATCCCGGGCCTGGTGGCCAACCCGGAGGTGGTCGACGGGGCCGACGCGGTCCGGCGCGCGGCCCGCGAGCAGCTCCGGCGCGGGGCGACGCAGATCAAGCTCTTCGTCTCGGGTGGGGTCATGTCGCCGACCGATCCCCTCGAGTCGATCCAGTTCACGGTCGAGGAGATCGCGGCGGCCGTGGAGGTCGCGCGCAGCTGGGGAACTTACGTCCTCGTCCACGCCCACACCTCGCCGGCGATGCGCAATGCGCTCGCGGCCGGCGCCCGCTCGATCGAGCACGCCTCGATCCTCGACGAGGAGACGGCGAGGCAGATCCTCGCCGCCGGGGCGTTCGTCGTGCCGACCCTGCTCATCGTCACGCGCCTGCCGCCGCTCGGGCCGGCCGAGACGGCGAAGGCCACGCTCGTCGCAGGCGCCTCGCGAGCGAGCGTGGGCCTGGCCCACGCGCACGGGATCCCGCTCGGGTCGGGCTCCGACCTGGTCGGGGTGGATCAGGCAGGCCGGGCCGGTGAGATCGTGGAGAAGGCGCGCGAGATCGGGCCGATGGCCGCGATCGTGAGCGCCACGCGCGTGAATGCGGAACTGTTCGGGCGCGCCGACCGGATCGGGACCGTCGAGCCGGGCAAGGATGCGGACCTGATCCTGGTGCGGGGCGACCCGCTCGAGCGGATCGAGACGATCGCCGAGCCCGACGGCGTGCCGTTCGTGCTGCAGCGTGGCGAGGTCGTTCGAAACGACGAGGACCGGGCGTCAGCGGCCTGAGCTCGGCATCGGCTCTGCCCGGAGGCATACGCCGAGCCGCCCCCCTAGAATCCGTCCCATGCGTGAGCCTTCCGGGCAGGCCCTCGACACGACCGCGGATCCCGCCGATCGTGAGAAACCCGTGCTCGGGCTCGACCTGGGCGCGACGCGGCTGCGCGCCGCGCTCGTCGGTCCGGACGGGGCGATCCTCGCCCGCGCCGAGGCGCCGTCCGCGACGCAGCGCGGGCCGGCCGCGGTGCTCGACGCCGCCGAGGCGCTGCTGACGGACGTGCGGTTCGCCCGAGCCCCGGCGGGGGAGACGGCCCCGGCCGGCCGTCCGCTCGGCATCGGGATCTCGGCGATCGGGCCGGTCGATCCGCAGGCGGGCGTGATCGTCGATCCCCCGAACGCCCATCCATCGTTCCGCGACGTGCCCATCGCCGCCGAGCTCGAACGCCGGCTCGGCCTGCCCGCGTTCCTCGACCGTGACACGAACGTCGCGCTCCTCGGCGAGCTGTCCTTCGGGGCGGCGCGCGGCGTCGGGGACGTGGTGTATCTCACCGTCTCCACCGGGATCGGCGGGGCCGTCCTCGCCGCCGGCGCGTTGCTCCACGGCCCGGACGGCACGGCGGGCGAGCTCGGCCACCTGCTGGTGGAGCTGGACGGCCCCCCGTGCGGCTGCGGTGCACGTGGCCACCTGGAGGCGATCGCGTCGGGCGCGGGCATCGCGCGGGCGGCGCGCGAGGCGATTCGGGCCGGCGCGTCGCCGATGCTTGCCGCCGTCGCGAGCCGCGCCGGGCTGGACCGCGTCACCGCCGCGGACGTCGCGGCCGCAGAGGACGCCGGCGATCCCGCGGCGGCCGCGATCATGGATCACGCGCGCCGAGCCTTCGCGGCCGCCATGGTCACGATCGCGGACGTGTTCGACCCGACCCTGGCGGTGGTCGGCGGGTCGATCGCACGGGCCCAGGGCGACCGGCTGCTGGGGCCGGCTCGCGAGGCCGTACGCGCGACGGCGTTCCGGTCCCCGTCCCGGCGCGTCGCGATCGTGCCCGCCGCTCTCGGCGACGACGTCGGGCTGGTCGGGGGCCTGGCGCTCGTGCGGCGGAGACTCGCCGGAGAGACCTGAGCCGGCCAGACTCCGGCCGCGCCCGTGTCCCCGGCGCCCGCCGGTCTCCGGCCGCGCCCGTGTCCCCGGCGCCCGCCGGTCTATCGCACGACCACCGTCACCGTGAAGGCGCGCGAGGGCATCCCGCACGGAGGCTTCAGCTGCAGGCAGAACGGGTTGCCGATCACCTGGAGCTGGGCAGTGCCCGCGCGTTCCGCGATCCAGGCTCCCTGCTGGCCCGCCTGCGACGGGACCGACGTGGGCGCCAGCACGCCGGACCCGCTCACCTGGACCGTCCACTGGTAGGTCGACCCGAGCTGCAGCACCAGCTGCTGGCCAACCGCCAGGTCGATCGTCTGCCCGACCTGCGCGAGCGTCACGACGACCGTCCCTGAGGCGGACTGCGGAACCGGCGTGGGTGTTGCGGTCGGCGCGGGCGGCATCGTGACGGCAACGGGCGGCGGGACTGCCTGGACGGTGGCGGTCGGGGTCTTCGTGGGGGTGGGGTGCTCCGTCCCTGAAGGCGAGACCGCGACAGGGCTCGGGCTGGGGCCGGGCGAACCGGCGGATCCGGCCGGCGGGATCGCCGCCGGCGTCGACGGGCCGCTCGGGGCTGCGCCAGGGGCCTCCGAGCTCACGCCCGCGGTCGAGCTCACGCCCGCGGGGGCCAGGGCGGGGCTTCCGCCCGCCGGCGTGCCGCCAGGGCCCGCCAACCTGGGCCCGACGAGCACGGCGACCAGCACCACGGAGGTCGCGGCCGCAAGGAGCCCGAACGGGACGCCGGCGCCGTGTCGGGCGCGGGGCTGTCGATCGGTCGCGGGGGGTTCGGTGCCGTCCAGCTGCACGTGGAGTGCCCGCCGCAGGCGTTCCTCCAGGTCGTCGTCGCGCATCGTCGCCTCCACCTGGCCTGGCGCCACCGACCCCTCGAGCGGAGCGGCGGCAGGTGCCGTCATGGCGGCATGTGCCGTCATGTATCCAGACGCACGAGAGACTCGAATCCTTGCGTTCGAGTCGCAGGACGACTCGTGGGAGACTCTGCGGAGTCGATGGCCGCACGGGAGGCAGAGTGTCGGAGTGGATGACGAGCGCATCCGATCCGTCGTCGACGCATGCGTGGCCGAGCGGATGGCGGTGTACCGGACGCTCCTCGCGCTCACCGTGGATCCCGATCTCGC
>JAJYDP010000364.1 GCA_021777365.1 Chloroflexota bacterium
CGGCGTGAACATGTCGGCGCTCCTCTCGACTCGCCAGCCGTCCACCGGCTGGTCGCTGGACGTTCGGCCGGCCGGAGGAGAAGTCAAGTACTGCCGATTCACGTCCCCCCGACCCCTTGTGGGGAGGGGGACGTGGAGACTCCGAGGGAGCTTGAAGGGCGTTTCACAAAGTCTCACTACTCATCAGCGCCCCGGAGGGGCACTGAGAGTTGAGAGTTTGAGAACGCCCAGGTGAGAGTTCGAGTTTGACGGGCGGCCAGCCGACTCGAGCGACGGCAGGTAGCACAGGCGAGCCGCTGTCCAGCGGTGGACAGGCGCGGCCAGGAGCCGGCGGCAGAGGTGACCGACGCTCGGCGGCGCCCCCCGACGGGCCGAATGCGGGTGTTTTGGGCGCATTGCTTGACAAGCCGCGACCCTTGGCCTTCATCCGTCCAGCAGCCCACAGGACCCGCCGCTGGCGGATACGGAGAACCGCGATGACCGCACCCACCTCCCCTGCACCCGACTACCGAACGCAGCTCGAGCAGTCCCTGGTGAGCATCGTGCTGTGGAGTGGCGCCGACTGGGAGCGCGCCGCCCGCTCGATCGGCCCCGAGGACATCGCCGATTCGCGGTTGCGCGTGATCTTCGAGGTCGTGGGCCAGCTGGTGGCGCGCGGCAGCACGGACCTCGATCCGGCGACCGTGGCCCTCGAGCTGGACCGCCTGAACCGCCTGGAGGACGCCGGCGGCAGCCGGTTCGTCGCCGAGGTGGCCACCACGAACCCGGATCCGCGTCGTCTCGACCAACGCTGCACCGAGCTGCGGGCAGAGATCGCCCGCGCACGGCTGGCGGAGCAGGCCCAGACCCTGGCTCGACGGCTCGGCGACCGGGCGACGGGGCTGCCCGGGGCCATCGACACGCTCGATGCGATGCGCTCGGCGGTCGAGTCGGCGGCCCAGCCGGCGGGCAGCCGCCTGCCGGTGACCACCCTGGCCGAGATCATGACCACGACTCCTGACCCCATGCCCTGGCTCATCCCCAGCCTGCTGCCGAAGCAGGGGGTGGTCGTGCTGGGCGGCAAGCAGAAGCAGGGCAAGACGATGCTGGCGCAACAGCTGGCCCTGTGCGTGGCCGGCTTTCGGGAGGTGCTGGGGCGCGAGGTGGCCACCCCGGGCCCGGTGGTGTTCGTGGGCCTGGAGGGTTCCCACGACAGTTTCCTCAAGCGCATCCAGCAGCAGGTCGCGGCCCTCGAGATCGCGCCCGATGCGCCCTTCTATCTCATCACCCGGCCGAAGCGCGAGCTGCTGACCATCGGCAGCGACCTGTGGCGCGACCTCGAAGCCCTGTGCGCCGCGATCAACCCGGTCCTGGTGGTGATCGATCCCCTGGCCTGGATCAGCAACAGCCCCGAATCCGACAACGACGAGATGGCCCGCAAGGTCATGCTGCCCCTGCAGCAGTTCGCCGTCCGGCACGACACCCTGGTGCTGGTCATCCACCACCTCTCGAAGCCCACGGGCGATGCGAAGCACCAGGCTCCCGACCCCGGGGAGTTCGTCGGGATCATCGCCGACAAGTTCCGGGGCGCGACGGCGATCACCGCCGGCACCGACGGCAACCTGGTGCTCGAGCTGCTGAAGGACGCCCAGACGCTGCGCTTGTACGGCGAGTTCCGGGACGCCCCGACCCAGACGCTCTACCTGCGCCGCGACCCGACCACGCTGGTCTATGAACCGACCTCCATACCGAGCGAACAGGTCAAGGAGTCGTTCCAGACCCAGAAGACCGGGATCCCTCAGCTCCTGAGCTGGCTCGTCGCCAATCAACCCGCGGACAGCGCCGAGGGCGTGATGATCCAGCCCATCGCGGCCGGGCTCGGGATCGCCTGGGGCACCACCAAGCGGCTGCTCGACGAGGCGGGCCGCGCGGGCCAGGTGGTGCGCACCAAGGTCGGCAGTCGCTACTGCTACCGGCTCGCCCCCGGGGTCCCGCTGCCGTCCCCGTCGGCGGTTGCCGGCACACCGTCGATCACGACCCGCATGGACCGTCCGCTGTTCGACGACGAGCGCGAGGAGCTGTTCGGATGAAGGCTCGCACCGTCGCCGTTCGTCAGTCCGGGCCACTCGAGGGCCTGGCGCCTTGCATGCGCCGAACACTTGACCAGCCGCGAGATCGGCCCGGAGATCACACCATGCCTGATGAGCTTGCCACCATGCCACGTCTCCGTCCGGTCGGTTCTGGCGCCTCGCCCGCGGCCGTGACGGACCCCGCCGGCCTCCCGGGCCGGCCGGAAGGGCACGGCGACGCCGGGATCTCGTCGATCGCGCGGGCCTGGACGAACTGGCCGATCGCCGCCCTGCTGCCACACCGGGGCGTGGTCGTCCTCGCGGGTCCGCCTCGGGCGAGCAAGAAGATGCTCGCCTTGCAGATCGCCCTCTCGGTCGCCGACGCGTCGCCCACGGCAGATGGGTCCGCCGGCTGCGCCGGTCCCGTGCTCTTCGTCGAGACGGAACACTCGGCCAGCGGCCTGCGCGGTCGCCTGGCGAAGCTGCTGCCCGCCCTGGGCATCGAAACCCCGCGGCACCCGGTGCAGTTCGTCCTGCCCGACGCGGCGCATCTGCTGCGCCCCGGCGGTGCCGGGTGGGCCGAGCTCGACGCGCTGTGCGCGGCCAGCTCACCCGCGCTCGTCGTCTTCGACGCGCTGAGCGCGCTCGTGGCCGACGCACCCGCGGGCGCCGACCTGCGGACGGTCAGCGAGGCGCTGCGCCGCCTGGCCGTGCGGCACGACTGCCTGGTGCTGGTCGTCCAGGAGCTGGCCGACCCCGCGACCGACGACGCGGTGAACCGCTCGCGGCGAGCCCGGGACGGCGCGCCGGCAGGCGGTGATCCCGAGCTGTGGCTGACCGTGGCCTCGGTGCTGGGCAAGTTCGTGCGCCTCACCGCGTCGTCGGTCAGCGGTGAGCAGACCATCTGGCTGGAGCGGGATCCGGAATCGCTGGCGTGCCGGCCGGTGGGTGAGGCGCTGGTCGCCTCGCGGTTGAGCCTCGTCGGCACCATCGCCGCCCACGGCGTGGCCAGCGGCCGGGTGCGGCCCACCTTCGCGCCGAGCTACGTCCGTCGCCTCGAACGGTCGCTGCGCCACTTCGCCGCGACCGACAAGCCAGACCTGCTCATCTCGGGGTCGCGGGTGCGGGCGCTCCTCGACGACACCGACGCGATGGGCCTCACCCCGGTCACCGATCCCGAATCGCTGGCCCTGCTGGGATCCGCGCTCGGGCTCGACGATCCGGTCTCCCTGGTCCGGCTCGTCTGGGCGGTCAATCGCTCCAAGGTTCGCACCTACGCCGCCGCCGCCGAGCGGTGGGGCGCGATGGCCCAGGAGGCCCTGCGCCTGATGGGTCGGGGACCGAACGACCCGACCACCGAGCCCAGCGCAGCCGGTTCGAGCGGCGCGGCGACGAGCGACGAGAAGGAGACCGTGTGATGACCACGCCAGGCGGGAGCGACGCGGACATGCAGCTCGACGGGGATCCCTGCCCCCTGTGCGGCGACCCGCTGCCCGAGATACGGGAGGGTCTCGTCGAGTGCGAGACCTGCGGCTGGGAGGCGTGGCTGCCGTGGAATCCCTGGCCCTCCCGCCGTTTCGCGGATCGCGCGGAATCGCCCAGCACACCACGCATCGCGTCGGGGTCCGGCCCCGACCAGCCGCGGGAGGATCTCCAATGACTGCCCAGATCGCTCGTCGTCCCACGCAGCCCTTCTGGCCCGGACATTCCCTGTTCGCCTATCGACCCGATGGCTCGTTCGCCCGGTGCGGCATGTGCGGCGGTCGGCTCGAGCTGCGCTCGACCAGGCCCGCTCTCGAGGAGCGCGACGGCCGGTGGTTCCGGCGCTTCGACTACGACTGTGCCGACCATGGCGGCTTCGCCGGGCAGAGCTTCTACGAGAGTGCCTCGCCTGCCGAAGCGGCCGAGGGTGAGGGGTACAAGGCGGCCGAGGCGGCGTCTCTGCGGCGCGCGGCCTGAGCAGCACCTGCCCGCGCGGATCGATGGTCGCCCGGCCGGGCGGCGTCGCACCCTCGGTCGCGTTGTCTGAACGCACCACTGAACGCTCCGCACGCGCGGCGAACCCGTTGGCCGGCGCCGGGGTACGCGCATAGCGTGTACCCCGAAGACCGATCTCGAACCGTCGTGACCGACGGTCTTCGGAAGGGAGCCTCGCCTCCATGCTCGCCCACCCACCGGCACGACCCCGACCTGCCATGCGCCGCCTGGCGCGACCTCGACCCATCGGCACCGCGAGCCTCGGGGCGCTCCTGGCCCTCTCGATGGCCGCCACCATGGCCCCGCGCGTGGCCGCCGACAGCGGTGCCTGCCTGGTCGGTGCGAGCGCGGATTCGACGCACCCGAACACGGTCGAGGTGATGTTCGCGGGGTGCGCGTACGTCGTCTCTGCCGCGGTGCCGCCCTACACCATCGATCTCGTGGGCCCCGGATACGACCGCCAGCTCTACCAGGGCGACGGTGCCACCCCGGACACGACGAGCGGCGATGTGACCTGGACCATCGGTGGCCTGCCGGCCGGGACCTACCAGGTCGTCAGCTCGGGGGTCGTCGACTTCGACGCCGACGGCAACCCCGTCATCGGGACGGGCTCGCTGTCCATTCGCGTGTTCGGGGCGCAGGGGACGACCCCGACGCCGACCCCGGTTCCTGCCACGCCGACGCCCCATCCGACGGCGACGCCGAGCCCGACCCGGACCCCGCCAGCGACAGGGACACCGCAACCGGCAGGGACACCGCAACCGAAACTGGGTGCGACTGCCATCCCCACGCGGGCGCCGTCCCCCGTCCCCGTCGAGGCCCGCGCCACCGCAGCCGCCGCGCCGCGGCCCACTGCGACCACACGTCCCGTGGCGACGCCCCGCGCGCCGACCGCGAGCGTCCCACCCAGCGTGGCGGTGACGACGGCTCCGTCCGCGGCAATCGCAGCGTCGACATCATCGCCGGGCGCGCCGAGCGGCCCTGCGCTTCCGCCCGCGGGTGCCTCGGCGATGGCTGTCGTCGCGCCGACGCCGGCGGCGTCGCCGCAGGCGTCGCTGGTCGCGGCGGTCGCAGCGGGCGCGCACGGACCGAGCGACGAGGGAACAGCCGTGCCCGCCGGTATCGCAACGGCGGCGCGGTCCTCGGCCGCATCCGGGGACACGTTGCGGCTCGTGCTGGTCCTGGTGGGTGGGCTGGTGGCCCTCGCCGGGGCGCTCGGGGCCGTCCGGTCACGCCGACGACGCGTCGTGCGCTGAAGGCCCGTGGCTGCGCGGCCCTCTCAACCCGAGACACCCCGCGCCCCTCGAATCCTTGACGCGACGACCCTCGCCGCCGATCCCCCCGTGTCCGGCCGAGCAGCAGCCCGATGGCGCATCGCTGCGCGGTGATGACATGGGGACGACCTGCACTTGACCGCGGCGCCGCGACCGCGAACGATCACACTGGCAACGATGCCGAGCAGCGGCAAGCACGCCCGTGAGCCGGAGGGCCATGACCGTGGTGAGCGACGTCGGGCTCTTCCTGGGGGTGGTCGGGCAGCTCGCCATGG
>JAJYDP010000365.1 GCA_021777365.1 Chloroflexota bacterium
TGTCCGCCCGTACCACGTCGGGGTAGAAGAAGATGAAGCTGCCCAGGAAGACCTGGACCAGCAGGATGTCGCGCAGGGCGACGTAGACGATCCACCAGAGGTCCGCGGCCAGCCGGAGGGTGAACTTCTGCAGCGTCGCCAGCATGTACGGGCGGGCGAGATGCAGCGCGAGGACGAGGAGCCACAGGGCGACGAGGGCGGCCGCGATGGTCCCCTCGACGAACGGCTCCCCGACGTTGATGAACGCCTGGATCTGATCCTGATTCACCGCTGTGCTCCTCCAGTCGTGCTGGCGGCCACCGGGGCGGCGCCTGGCGCCTGGTGGACCGGGGTCGGGACGGACAGGTCGTCCCGCGGCCCCCGGCCGGAGACGACCTGCACCACCCCGCAGCTGTAGACGGCGTCGCAGCGGAAGCACCGGGAGGCCTCCGCCCGTGCCCCGGTCTCGTCGAAGCCAGGCTCGTTCGCGATGAAGGAGCCCGGCACGTAGTCCGGGTGCTCAACGCGAGCGCGCTCCCGGGGAGCCAGGTCGAGCCTGAGCTGCCGGTCGGGCCCCGTGCGGTACCGCACCGCCGCGAAGATCTCCGCCTCGCCGTCACGGGCGCCCGACAGGTACTCGTGGATCGAGGCGGCGGCCCGGCGGCCGTTCGCGACCGCGTCGATCACGGTCTTGGGTCCCGACACGACGTCGCCGCCGGCGAAGACGCCCGCGCGGCCGGTGGCCAGCGTGCGCGGGTCGGCCATGATGCCGGCCCACGAGCTGACCTCGATCCCCGCGCCAGGCGGCAGGATGGAGGGGTCGGGCTCCTCGCCGATCGCCACCAGGACGGTCGCGCACGAGATCTCGACCTGGCTGCCGGGGATGGCCTCCCAGACGGCACGGCCACTCTCGACGCGCCCGGTCGGTTGCTGGAGCTGGCAGCGCACCGACCCGGCACGCCCGTTACCCAGCACCTCGTCGATCACGACGCCGGTGCGGACCGCGATGCCCTCGCGCTCCGCCGCCTCGATCTCCTCGTGCTGCGCCGGCATCTCGGCCCGCCCGCGGCGGTAGAGCACCGTGACCGAGTCGGCGCCACTCCGCAGGGCGGAGCGCGCGGCGTCCATCGCCGTGCTGCCGCCGCCGACCACCACCACCGGACCGGAGAGGTGCGGCTCCTCGCCAAGGTTGACCTGCTTCAGGAAGAGCGTGGCGGGGACCACGCCCGGAAGCTGATCGCCCGGGACGCCCAGCCGGCGGCTCTTCGACGCGCCGGTGGCGAGGAACACGGCCTTGTAGCCCTGCGCCTCGAGGTCGCTCAGGCTGAAGTCGCGGCCCATGGCGCTGTCGAGGTTGAGCTCGACGCCCAGGCCCACGATCCGGTCGATCTCCTCGCGGAGGACCTCGCGCGGCAGCCGGTACGCCGGGATGCCGATCGCCATCATTCCGCCCGACACGGGCATCGCCTCGAAGACGGTCACGCCGTACCCGAGGCGGACCAGGTAGTAGGCGGCGGACATTCCGGCGGGGCCACCGCCGACGATCGCCACGCGCTCCGGCCGGCGCTTCTTCGGTGGCTCCACCGCCGGGAGCTTGCCGTGCTCGGCCGCGAAGCGTTTCAGGTTGCGGATGGAGACGGGCTCGTCGAGGGTGCCGCGGCGGCACGCCGTCTCGCACGGCGCAGTGCAGATCCAGCCGCAGACCGAGGGGAAGGGGTTCACCTCGGCGGCGACGGCGTACGCGTCATCGAAGCGGCCCTGGGCGATCAGCCCAACGTAGCGGCCGGCGTCCGTGCCGGCCGGGCATGCCGCCTGGCAGGGCGCCTTCGGATCCCGGTCGCCGTCTACCATCGAGCGCCACGCCTGCCAGGGCTGGGGCCGCTCGCTGGTACGCCAGGTGAAGAACGGCGCGGACGGGGACGGGTGGTCGGGCTTGAGCGATTCTCTCGTCGCCTCGGAGAGCGGGATCCACCCGGGCGGCTCGGTCGCGGGGACGGGCCGCGTCAGCGGGCCCTGCCGGGAGTCGAGCGGCGTCTCGCCGGCGATGGTGTCGAGGTGGACCACCTGGACCGGGCACTCGCGCACGCAGATGCCGCAGCCGATGCACTCGGCGACCTGCGTCGGGTACTCCATCATCCAGCGGAACGGCGGCACACTTGCCCCGCCGGCCTCGACGCCGGCGTGGTCCGGGCGCGACATGTCGAGCGCCTGCACGGGGCACACGTCCATGCAGACGCCGCAGTTGAAGCAGCCCTTCGATTCGATCGTGATGCGGTAGCCCATGCCCACCTCCGGTGCAGGTCGTACACCGGAGAATGACGTGCGTCGGTCGGCGGGCACACACGCGACGGGATGGGCGGGGGCGCTCTCGACAGGGGAGGCGGTGGTGCCGGATGGCCCGGGCCGTTCGGACCGATCGTCCTCGGCATCCCCGGGGGTCAGTCGACCGGGATCGACCCCTCACGGACCGCGCGGACGGCGCTCAGTTGCTGGGGATGAGCCCTTCGCGGACGGCGCGCGCGGCCAGCTCGGTGCGGCTCTGCGCGTGCAGCTTCTCGAGGATGTTCTTCAGGTGGAACTTCGCCGTGTTCTCGCTGATCCCCAGCCGCGAGGCGATCTCCTTGTTGCGCAACCCCTGCGTCACCAGGCCCAGCACCTCGAGCTCGCGGTCGGTGAGCCGATCGGGGTCGGCCGGCAGGTGCGGGCGATCGGGGCGCAGGAACTCGTCGATGATCCGTGCCGCCGTCGCCGGCGTGATGGCGGCCTCGCCCCTGCCCACCGCCTCCAGCATCGAGCGGAGCTGCGTGCTCTCGAGGTTCTTGAGCAGGTATCCCTGGGCACCGGCCTTGATCGCCGTGAAGAGGTCGTCCTCGTCCTCGCTGACCGTCAGCATCACGATGGCGATCTCGGGGTGCTCGGCCTTGATCCGCTGCGTGGCGGCGAGCCCGGAGAGCCCCGGCATGCGGACGTCCATGAGGACCAGGTCCGGCCTGAGACGGTCGGCCAGCCCCACCGCGTCCTCGCCGTTCGATGCCTGGCCCACCACGTCGTGCCCCCAGGCGGAGATCAGCGACCCCACCCCGTCGCGAAACAGCGTGTGATCGTCCGCCAGCAGGATCCGCATCAGGCCACTCTCCTCCCAGTCGTTGCCGCCAACGGAACGCGGAACACGACACGCGTTCCCTGCCCGGGAGCCGGCTCGAAGGTCAGCTCCCCGCCGACCGTTGCCGCGCGTTCCCGCATCGTCTGCAGCCCATAGTGAGGCCAGTCACCGGCCGGCGCCGCGGTCGCGGCCATGCCCCGCCCGTCGTCCTCCACCTGGACCACCAGCAATCCTGCCTCCACCCCCAGCGACACCACGACGCGCTGCGCAGCGGCGTGCTTGCGCACGTTCGTGAGCGCCTCCTGGATGATGCGAAAGACCTGCGCCTGGACGTCCGGGGCCAGCACGAGCCGCCGCGCCGCCTCGGACGCCTCTACGCGCGCGACGACCTTGGATGCCTCGGCGAACCGAACCGCGTACTCCTCCAGCGCCCCGACCAGCCCCCGGTCGGGCGGGATCGGGCTGGTCAACCCCAGGATGGCCTCGCGGACGTCGACGTAGACGGAGCGGGCGGCGATGGCGAGCTCCGACAGCTGGGAGCGCGCCGCCTCGGGACGGCCGGAGACCAGAAGCTCCTCCACGGCCTGCGACTTGGTGTTCACGTACCCGAGCACCTGGGCGAGGCCGTCGTGCATCTCCCGCGCGATCCGCTCGCGCTCCCCGCGCACGGCGAGCTCCCGCAACTCGCGTTGCAGGCGGTCGTTCTCGAGGGCGATCGCCGCCTGGCTGGCCAGCGACGAGAGCGTCTCCACGTCGTCGACACCGTACGCTCTCGCCGTGCGAGACCCCACGGCGAGCGTGCCGATGGTGTGATCGCCGAGCCGCAGCGGAGCCGCCATGTTCGCGGCCAGGTAGGCGGGGCGGATGAACCGCCGGAAATCCTCGCCAGGCTGCCTCGCCTGCGCGTCCACGGCATCGTCCGGGCCGCTCGACGCCGCGAGCCGCAGCTCGCCCCCGGCGCCGGCCAGTGCCAGGACGGCCACGTCGGCGGCGAGGAGCCGGCGGGCGTTGTCCACGACCGCCCGCAGGACGGCGTCGATGTCCACCAGCGCGGTCATCGCCACGCTCACACGGTGCAGCGCTGCGGCGGCGGCGTGCCGCGACTCGAGCTCCCGGTTGCGCTGGCGCAGCGTGCCGGCGAGCCGGTCGATCTCCCGGAACGCGTAGCGGCCATACACGATCGCCAGCACGCACACGACCGCCATGACCAGGATGGTGTCGCGGGGGAACGGCAGGTGCGGGTCGAGGATGCTGTCGCTGGCCACCTCGATCACGCCGACCACCAGGATCGGCACGAGCACCGCGAGCCACCGTCGCTGGAACCGCATGCGCCGACAGGGTACCCCGTTCGCGGGCGGGAGTAGCGATCCGTACTATCCGGCGGGGGGTCGTCTGTCCCGTGGCACTACCCGAACGGGCGGCATCGACCGCTCCTGCCCGCGTGCCTTCGCCGCAGCTCGACCGCGCGGACAGGACCGCCGTCACCCGGCGGCCGACAGCGCCTCCAGCGCCTCGGGCAGGTCCGCCCGGCCGAAGCCGAGCCGGAACCGGTCGGGGGCACAGCCGAATGCCGGCCCCGGAGCGACCACCACGCCGGCGCGGTCGCGCCAGTGCGCGAGCACGGCGTCCGGGTCGCCGCCGTGGCGCGCGAGCAGGGGCGCCGCGATGCGGGCCACCGAGACGGTGGTGGCCGCGGGTCGCTGCCATGCGAACAGGTCCGGGTGGGCCGCGACGAATGTCTCCAGCCGCGCCTGGTTCGCCACGCACAGCCGCCGCGTGCGCTCGCGCAGCGCCCGCTCCGCGCGCAGGGCGATGGTCGCGAGAATCTCGGACGGGCCGGCCGCGCACAGCGTCGTGTAGTCCTTGATCGCCATCGCGTGCGCGCGCAGCTCGCGGTCGCCGGTGACCAGCCAGCCGATCCGGAGCCCGGCCAGCCCGTACACCTTGGAGGTGACGCCGACCGCCACCGACCGGCCGGAGCACTCCGTCACGGAGGGTGCCGTCTCGCCGGCCCATTCGAGCCCGCGGTAGACCTCGTCGCCGACCACGCGGATCCCGAGCGCATCGCACCGCGCGACGATCTCGCGCAGCTGCTCGCCCGACGCCGCCACGCCCGTCGGGTTGTGCGGCACGTTGAGCACGAGGAGCTTCGCGCCGGGGCGCAGCGCCTCCATCAGTCGCTCGAACGGAAAGCGCCACGCGTCGCCGTCCTCCTCGACCGGGACCAGGTCGAGCGCGGCGCCCATCGCCCGCGGCACCTCGTGGAGCGACTGGTAGGCGGGCGTCAGCGCGATCGCGCGGTCCCCGGGCTCCAGCGTCGCTGCGAACGCGAGCAGGAGGGCCTCGGCCGCCCCGACCGCGACCAGCACGTCGTCCGGACCCCGGCCGGGATACAGGGCCGCGATCGCCGCGCGCAGCTCCGGGTCACCGGCCGCCGTGCGATAGCCCAACCGTAGCCGTTCCCAGCGCTCTCGCTGGTCGGCG
>JAJYDP010000366.1 GCA_021777365.1 Chloroflexota bacterium
CCGCCGAGCCGGGGTCCCGGTGCGGCCCCACGGCCTGCGGCACGCGGCGATCACCGAGGCGCTCACGCTCATGGGCGGCGACATCCGGGCCGTCGGCCGCTACAGCCGCCATCGCGACCTCCGCACGCTCATGCGCTACGACGACAACCGGCTCGATCTGGCCGGTGAGGTCGCGAGCCGGGTGGCGGGCTCGCTGTGAGCGCCGGTCAGCCCGTGCCCCTCGCGACGGCGGCACCGATCGCGGCCGCCCTGCGCGCTCGGCTCGCGCCCGCCTGTGCCCGGATCGCGATCGCGGGATCCGTGCGCCGGCGCAAGCCGACCGTGTCGGACATCGAGCTGGTCGCCGTCCCCCGCCTGGTCGCCGAGCCGGCCGGCGACCTGTGGGGCGAGCGCACCGTCGAGCGCGACCTGCTCGCCGAGCGTCTGGCCGCCCTCGCGGCGAGCGGCGAGCTGGTGCCGCGGCGGGTCATGCTGCACCGCGCCGACGGCCGCCTGGAGGAGTCCCGCCGCATCGGCCCCGCCTATCAGGCGCTCCTGTTCCGGGACCTGCCGGTCGACCTCTTCATCGTGCGGCCGCCCGCCGAGTGGGGCGTGATCTTCGCGCTCCGCACGGGACCCGGCGACTGGAACACCCGCCTCGTGACCGAGTGCCAGCGGTACGGCCGCCGGGTGTCGGCGGGCCGGCTCCTGGTCGACGGGATCCCCGTCGCCTGTCCCGAGGAGACCGACTTCTTCCGCGAGATCGGGCAGCCCTGGGTGGAGCCTCCGGCGCGCCAGCCGGCGCGCGTGTGCCTGGGCCGCGGCTCGGGGGAGGGTCGGTAGGATGTCCGCGATGCCGATCTTCCTGGACGCCGCCGCCGTTGGCCCGACTGGCGGAACCGGGCCGCGCTGGGTCCCCCTCCCTCCCTCGTGCCCGTACCGGGCAGCTTCGCGCCACTTCGCGGTGCTCCGCGAGCGTGGACAGCCGGCCGCTCGCGCCACGTTCGGGGGGCTCGCGCCACTTCCGGTCGGGCTCGCGCCACTTCCGGTCGGGCTGGCGCCACCCATACGTACGGGGGTGCGGCGGTGAACGAGACGGGACTCGACGCGGCGATCCTGCACCAGCTCGCGGCGGGCGAGCGCGGGAGCGCGCCGATTGCCGACGCTCTCGGCGCGTCTCGACGGACGGTCCAGCGCCATCTCGCCGGGCTCCGGGAGGCCGGGCTGGTTGAGTCACCCTCGCGCGACATCTGGACCCTCAGTGGCGCCGGCAGTCGGGCGTCCCTGGCCGCCACGGTCCCCGAACCGCCCGCGTCGATCGCGACCCTGGATGCCCTGCCGGCCGAGCACCGGGCCATGCTCCGGCTGATCGAGGCCGCCGTAGTTGCGCGGCGTGCCCTGCGCGACGTGTACCCCGACCACTGGCCCGCGTTCGGGGCGGCCGGACCCACGGGGACGGGCAAGACCTTGCTCGCCGCACTCACCGCCCGCCGCTTCGGGCTCGATCCGACCACGGCCGTGCGCCTGCTCACGCCGGGGCTGGAGACGCCGGGCTCCCTGCTCGTCCGGCGGGTGCAGACCGGCCCGCACACCTGGACCACGATCCCGAGCCCGCTGCTCGCCCTCCCGCTCGTCGGGTTGGACGAGTTCGGCCGGGCGAGTCCGGAGCTGCGGGGGGCGGCGTTCGCCTATCTCGCCGGGGTGTCGCGGTTCGTGAGCGAGGGGATCGAGCTCGATGTGCACGCGACGCCGATCCTTACGCTGAACCTGGAGGGCGACGCCGAGCGGCTCCTCCCCGACCCGATCCTGCGCCGGACGGTCCTCCTCAACACCGAGCCGCTCCGGGAGGTCACCCGGGATCTCGACGTGGTCGCCGCCCGGCTCGCCCGCGTGGCGTTGCCGGTGGTGCGTCCGGACCTGGCCCCGCCCGCGCCCGACCTCCCCTCCGGCGCGCGGGACGCTCTCCGCCGGCTGCTCCGGTACTGCCTGACCGACCGGGGCTGGGAGCTGTCCGATCTGGAGGCGCTCAGCCGGCTGGTCCTGGGTCGCTGGGCGAGCACGCCAGCCGACCCTTGGGGCGCGATGGCGTCGGTCGCCGCCGACTTCTTGCTTGTGACCGACACCCGGCCGCTGCTCGTCCGGCCCGACTGGCCGGCGCGCGTCAGGGCCGTCACGGGACCCGACGCAGCGCCGCTCGCGGACATCCTGGCCGTCGCCCACACCCGGCAGGCTGCGCACGAGAAGCGGCAGGCGGCGGCCACCAGGGCCGACCTCGACGCGACCGTGGCGCTGGCCGCGGAGCATGCGGCCCTCGTCGCCAGGATCGACCACGCGGTGTCCACCGCGCCTCGGGGACGGGATCTCACACCCGCCGAGCGCGACGCCATCGCCCGGGCGCTCGGCGCGGCCCGGCCCCTGCGCAGGAAGGTCTCGGAGGCGCGCGATCGCCCGGCCCTCGCCGAGCTGGCCAGCCTGGTCGAGGACACGGTGCTGGCCCCGCTGCGCGGCGCCGTCGATGCGGTCGCGGCGCGACGCGAGGCTGTGGTGAGGACACGAGCCCAGCAGCGCCAGCGGGAGGCCGACGCGCGCCGGCAGGCCGGGGAACAGGCCACGGCCGCGCGCCAGGCTGCCCGGACGCGGCACGCCGAGCTCGAGGCTCTGTACCGGCGCACCCACGCCCAGCCCGGAGAGTCCGTCGTGGACGCGCTCCTCGCCGCGCGCTGCCTCTCCCGAGAGAGCGAGCAGTACGAGGCAGAGACGTGGGGCTCGCAGGGCCGCGGGATGGTCCATCGGGTCCAGGGCGCAGTCCGGACCGCGGCCGCCTCTCTGGCACCCCCGGGCTCCGGCATCGTCGCGATCGTGTCGCCCGTCCCGCCGCCCGTCTACACGACGAAGACCCGGAGCTGGTACGAGGATCGCGCCGGCCGTCCCTACCAGGCGAGCGAGCTGGTCGCGTGGGGGAGCCCGGCGGTGGACGCGGTCCTTCAGGCCGCGGCGAAGGCAGAGGGGCTCCCGCCGCTCACCCGGCCGGCATCACGCCGGGCGTCCCCGCGGCGCGCCTGAGCCCGGCCAGGGGCGGGCGCCACGCGCCGGCCGGGGCGCGCGGCCAGCAGCGGCCCCGGTCATGCTCGCCGCGGCGTCGCGTCGCCGTCGTGGGGCATTCTGGCGCGGCCGATTATTGGGGCCGTCCCGTAGCGCGTCCCCGGGACCGGCTCGACGCGCTCGCCGGACTCCTGGTGCACGCAGCGACCGCCTCAGCGTGAGCCAGGCCGCCTCACTCGGCGGCCTCAGAGGGGCGGTCCATTTCGACGTGATCCAGCACCTGGACGGCGGCCGCGAACTCCGCGACTTCGTCCTGCTTGCCCTGGCCACGTGCCAGCGCGGGCAGTGGTCGCAGGCGAGACAGCGGCAGGATCCCGGTGGGCGCACGGTTAGCGCGGCCTCCGGCCGTGCGCTTCAGCCTGCTGAATCACACGGAGGCGGCCGTTGGTGACTGTGAGGGAGCGGCGTCGGTAGGCGGCTTCGGTCTCGCCCACCAGCGGCCAGACGGTGCTCATCTGCAGGTGGGTCCGCGGCGCGCTTCGGGCTGCCCGCCGGCGCCGTTATGTGGGCTCGCTAATGCGTGTTGTGAGGCACGCCTCGTCGGACGAGTGTGTGAACCGACCCTGCATGGTTCTCAACGTCGCGGCCTACACGCGTGTGCGCCCGGCCCGCGGTCTCGTCGCTGACGATCAGCCGCCCCGGGAGCGCCCCCTGTGATCCGCCTGGCTCAGCCCCACCCCGGGTCCGCCGGGGTTTTCGTCGCCTGGTGTACATCCTGGGCACCCCGGCCAGAGCGCCGAAACCCACCAAGGCCGGCCCGGGACGGCCCAAGGGCAGTCTCCGGGGACCAGCTCCCCGCTACCCAGCGATCAAGAGGGCCGCCTGACGGGCGTTAAATGGCAAGCTCAGTTCATGAGTCGCGTTACCGGTTATCAGCCTGCCCGGGAGGCCGAGGCCCCGCCGGTGGTCGATCTCCCATAACAAGCCTAAGGACTTGCTGGAGCAACGCAGCCAACAGGTTGGTGGGCTGAATCCCTGATTCGTAGTCCGACAGCGAGCGGGCAAGGTCGCTCGACTGTAACGTGAGCTCTCCACCGTCCGGGACAAGCCCCCGGTCATCCCCGTCGGCCTGAACTTCTTTCAACGGTTGGACCATGTACGCCGTCCCGCCGCTTCCCGCAATGACGCGCTGCACCCGGACTAGCGACCCGCGATGGTGCTCACCTACCGGGACAGTGAGGAACACGATCTCACCGACGTGCAGCGCGGTAAACGCCCTGTAAAGAGTCACGGCCTCCTCTCCACCATCGAGCATGTCCGACGCTCATTCTCAGAACAGCGCCACGCTCGGTCAAGTGCTGGTGGTCGCCAACGATGAGCCGAGGAAACGCCCACGCACCGCCATCGTGCCGTCGCCCGCGCGCGACCGCTTCCGCGACCAGCTCGTGGGGCAGAGCGCCCCAAGCGCAGCCCATTGCCTGTGCAGAGGACCATACTGACTATCCGCCAGCGCATCAATTGATAATGCCTAGGCAACCATGCTTGCCATTTGGCACTTGTGGTTGTGCAGCGCTAGCAGTAGACAAAACCGGCGGTCCGAGACCAGCAATACTGGACATCAAGGGTCCGGGGCGAAGCGTTGGCCCGGCCGAGGGAGGTACGCACGATGCGCAGAGTTGCCGTGAGCGTGCTGATCGCGGTAGTCCTTTCGGCCGTCTGGACCGCGGGTGCCGCGGCGGCCGTACGTCCTCTCGAGACGACGTGTGGGTCCGACACCATCTTCATCAACTACAACATCATCGACTACCCGGGTGCGCCTTGGCTCTGGGGCTATGTGACTCTTAGGGCCGACGCATGCTGGAACAGTTCCACAGCCTATCCCAACGGGTCGAACGAACCGGTCGTCGTAAACGAAGGCTGGGACAGGACGACGACCCAAGGGGGCACGGGCAACTTCAAAGAGTCCGACGGCACGACCATGGATTTCTACGATGGCTTTCTGACCAGCGATTGGCCGTGCAGTTACCAGGTGGTTTCTAACATCACGGTCACCAAGGACGGGGTGTGGGGCGTACGGAACGACACGTACCCAAGCGGGGGAGGCTTCTGCGGAATCGCGGTGACCTGGTGGCAGGAATGAACAGGGCCGAGGTGGCAAACGAGTTCCACGGGTGACGCGTACAGAGCTCCGTTGGCGAGCCCTGGGGAAACCCCATAGCGATCCTTCCCAGAGACCTCGCGCATCGTCCGACGGTCAGCCGTCGGCGGATCGGTGAACCTTCCTTTCTGGAGCGGGTGCGATTACCGCGACGACGAGCGCGATCGGCTTCGTCGGGTACCGGGACCGTTTCCGGACCGGACCGACGTGACGCCTGCCGGCGTGTAGCCAATCGTGTAGCCACGGCGCCAGAAAGTGCCGGGAGTGGGTGGACGAAACAGAACGGTTGAGCCCCGTTCTACGCACGGAATAGACCGGCCTGGCCCTCGGCGGACGGTTCTGTCTTGAATGGGGTTCAAGAGGTCCCGCGTT